>JBFYQI010000413.1:0-11568 GCA_041302875.1 Ignavibacteria bacterium | reverse complement strand
ATCTTCCCAAACTCCTCCGTGCCGGCTACCGCGTTGCCGTCTGCGAACAGCTCGAAGACCCGAAGTTTGCGAAGGGGATCGTCAAGCGGGACGTGATCGAGGTTGTCACGCCCGGCGTTGCATTCTCGGAAAAGGTCCTCGAGCAAAAGCAGAACAACTATCTGGCGGCCGTGGCGCTCGGATCTCCGCTGGCACCAGCGGACGCTCTCGTCGGATTTGCCTTCATTGACGTGTCGACGGGTGAGTTCAACGTCGGCGAATTGCCTCTGCGGTCCCTCAAAGAGCATCTTGGCAATATCCAGCCGACCGAATTGCTCGTTCAGAAGCGGGACCTCGAGACCGTCCGCGGGATCCTTCACCATGCGTTCCAAGGGCTGTTCACGAAACTGGATGACTGGATCTTCACCTACGATTATGCGTTCGAGCAGTTGACCGGGCACTTCCGGACGCAGTCGCTCAAGGGATTCGGGATCGAGGACCAGCACACGGCAATCGTCGCGGCCGGTGCGGTGATGAACTACTTGCAGGAAACGCAGAAGGCGAACCTTCCCCACATCCGCAAGCTGACGCGACACGACTTCGGCGATACGATCGTTCTCGATCCCTCCACCAAACGAAATCTCGAGATCACGACGACGATCTCCGGAGAGACCGAGGGGTCGCTCTTCTCCGTCCTCGACCGGACGCTCACGCCGATGGGGGGACGGTTGTTGAAGCAGTGGATCAATCGTCCGCTCAAGCGGGCGGAGGAGATCCGCGCCCGGTTGTCGGCGGTTCAGGAGTTCTTCGGCGATCGCGGAATGCGTTCTGCCGAGCGAACGGAATGCAATGAGATCGGCGATCTCGAACGCCTGATCGCGAAGATCGCAACGGGCCGTGCCAATCCGCGCGAAGTGAATCAGATGCGCGCGTATCTGCTCCGGATTCCCGCCCTCGTGAGCCACCTCGAACGCGTTCAAACCCCTTCGCTGTCGGCACTCCGGAGCGGACTTCAGCCCTTGACCGCGGTCGCGGACCTGATCGGTCGGGCGATGGCAGATGATCCGCCGCTGGCGTTGGTCGACGGAGGCGTCATCCGAACGGGATACAACGCGACGCTTGACGAGATCCGGTCGCTGGCACATGGTGCGAAAGACTGGGTGGCGAAGCATCAGCAATCGGAACGCGAACGCACAGGCATCTCTTCCCTGAAGGTCGGGTACAACAACGTCTTTGGCTACTATCTGGAAGTGACGAATGCGCACAAGGAGAAGGTGCCGTCGAACTACATCCGGAAGCAGACGCTGACCAATGCCGAGCGCTATGTCACGCCGGAGTTGAAGGAATATGAGGAGAAGATCCTCAACGCCGAGGAACGAATTCTCGCACTCGAGACCCAGCTCTTCAATGAACTCCGGTCCGCCATTTCAGCGGAAGCGGACGCCATTCAGCGGAACGCCCGTCTCATTGCCGAACTGGATTGCTTCGCCGCACTCGCGGAGGTCGCCGAGGAGAAGCGGTACGTTTGTCCCGAGATCGACGAGGGGACCCGGTTGGACATCACGGCCGGCCGGCATCCGGTGATCGAGCAATTGTTGCCGGCGGGGGAGCAGTACACGCCGAATGATGTCCATCTGGACACGGCAACCGACCAGATCCTGATCCTCACCGGGCCGAACATGAGCGGCAAGTCGAGTTTTCTCCGTCAGACCGGACTCATCGTCCTGCTTGCGCAAATCGGAAGTTTTGTCCCGGCCACCGCCGCGCGCATCGGTGTGGTCGACCGCATTTACACGCGGGTCGGTGCGAGCGATAACATCATCTCCGGCGAGAGCACATTCCTCGTGGAGATGCACGAGGCAGCGAACATCGTCAACACGGCCACCGAACGAAGCCTCATTCTGCTCGACGAGATCGGACGCGGAACGAGCACCTTCGACGGCATCAGCATTGCCTGGGCGCTCACGGAATATCTGCACGAGCGGATCGGGGCGAAGACGCTGTTCGCGACGCATTATCATGAACTGAACGAGCTGGCCGATCTCTTCCCGCGCATCAAGAACTACAAGGTGGACGTACGCGAGTACGGAGACAAGGTCCTGTTCCTTCACAAGGTGCTTCCAGGGTCAGCAGACCATTCGTACGGCATCCAGGTCGCGCAGATGGCTGGCTTGCCGGACGAAGTGACCGACCGGGCAAAGAAGATCCTGAAGAACCTGGAAAGCTCCGACCTCGTGGTTCACGGCGGACAGCAACGCAAAGCGACCGGCCGCATCCAGGCCGGCGAAGTGCAGCTGACGATGTTTGAAATCAAGGACGATGCACTCCACGAAGAACTCAAGACCCTCGACATCAACTCCCTCACGCCGATGGACGCGCTGAAGAAGCTGGAGGAGTTGAAGAGGAGAGTAAGCCCGTGAGCCAATGAGCACGGAGCCTGGAGCACAGAGCCTAGAGCCTGGAGCACAGAGCGCGCAGAACAAGTCATAAGGCATAAGTCAAAAGGATGGACTGGATTTGGAGCGAAGCGGGCAAACAATCGCTCCAGGCTCATCGGCTCAAGGCTCCTTTACCACTGATCCAAGGACGAAGTATCCACTATGACCCCAAGAGAAATTTCCGCACTGTACGACTACGATCGCTGGGCGACCTTGAAGATGCTCGAAAGCGTCGCGTCGCTCGATTCGGCGAAGCAACAGCAAGACCTGGGAACGAGCTTTTCCAGCATCCATGGAACGCTTGTGCACCTGCTTTCCGCAGACCGTGTTTGGCTTCAGCGCTGGCTGGGGAAACCGGTCGTCCCTCTGAAACCGGAAGATATGCCGACGATCGATGTTCTGAAGAAGCAATGGGATGCCCACTTCCTCGAGATGGAGAATTTCATCCGCTCGCTGAACGACGAAGTCCTGGCGGCACCGCGGCCGTACACGGACTTCAAGGGAAATACCCACACCCAGCCGCTCGTGCAGCAACTCCAGCACAAGGTGAATCACTCGACCTATCATCGAGGACAGGTGGCGGTCATGCTTCGCATGCTTGGCTCGCGGGCACATGGGACCGATCTCATCACCTATTTTCGTCAGCAGGTGAGTAATGGGTGATCGGTCGTTCCCGCGTATCGGTTCGTATCGGATGTCCTACATCAAAGACATGCGTGTGGATCCTATCCTGTTCGTCCCGGTGTTCCGGGCCGATTGCTCGATGAACAACTGCAACGGGACATGCTGTCAGGACGGCGTGTTGCTGGATCCCATTGACAAGGCGCGCATCCTTGCCCATGCCGAATTGATCACGAAGCATCTCGAGCCAGGCATGGAACACGACCCGGCCAAGTGGTTCGACGGCGAAGTCGCGGCGGATGCCGACTTTCCTTCAGGGACATGCGAAGGCACGGCGGCGACCGACCGGGGTTGTGTTTTCCTGGACAGCCGGGGATTGTGCTCGCTTCAGAAAGCGGCGATGGCCGAAGGGATGCACAAGTTCGCCCTGAAACCGTTCTATTGTGTCGCCTATCCGATCACGATGGATGCCGGCGTGTTGACGCTCGAAGATCCGGATTTCACGAATCGGCCATCGTGCTGCAGTGCGATGCAGACCGGCGCGTTGACGCCGTTCGAAGTCTGCCGGGAAGAATTCGAATTCATGTTAGGTGACGAAGGTGTTGCGGAGCTGGAACGCATCAAGAACTCACAATCGGAGGATACGGTATGAATGCGACAGGCCAAGTGTCATACGCGGGATTCTGGCGCCGGTTCGTGGCGTCGATCATCGACGGGATCATCATCGGCATTGCGCAGTTCGTTGTCTTCCTTCCCGCGCTGGCAGTGTTGGGCATCGGGGTCGCGACCACCGCGATGGAAGAAGAGCCCTCGACCGGCGTGGGGCTCATCCTCATGGCCGTTGGCGCGTATTTCTTTGCCATTCTCTTGAGCGTGATCATGAGCTGGCTCTATTTTGCGCTCATGGAATCATCCTCCCGCGGCGCGACCCTCGGCAAGATGGCGCTCGGCATCCGGGTGACCGACCTCAGCGGGAACCGGATCTCCTTCGGGAAGGCAACGGGGCGGTATTTCGGGAAGATCGTCTCGTCGATGATCCTGATGATCGGCTATCTGATGGCGGCGTTTACGGAGAGGAAACAGGCCCTCCACGACATGATGGCCGGTTGTCTTGTCGTGAACGATTGAACGACTTGCAGAAGCAGCATCATTTGACGAAATTGGTACATCCGGGATCTCCCCTATGATGAATCAACGCCGGTTGTACCGCACGATCGAAAGCTTCGCCTCGACGCACTTCAAGACCGACAAGGAGCTCTTGAAGCATGTCGTCAACGAGATCATCAAGAGCGAGGACATCACCTTCAAGGGGGGGCGTATCTGGCAGTTCGAGCCCGGACACGAATCGTACCGGCTCATCCATCAGATCGGCCAGATCGAACGACTGGATCCCGGCTATCGGATTCAACTCACCAAGTATCCTCTGTTCCTTCGGCTGATCGAACAACGCACGATCATCGCCAACGAGACCGACAAGTATCTCCGGACAAAGGGGATCCTGAAGTATTCCGCGACCGGGGTTGGCGAGAAACTGAAGTCGAAGAACGGTCTTGTCTTCCAGTACATTCTCGCATTCAATTCTGACGACATCGATCAACATCTCCTCCCCGACCTGAACATCGTCAGTCTCGCCGTCAGCACGTTGCTCCGCAATCGGCGCATCGAACAGAAGGCGCAGATGCTGGCCGCGGACATTGACAAGGCGCGGGAGATCCAGCAGAGCATCCTCCCCGATCCGGCCGTCCAGTTCGGGCCGTACGACATCTATGGAATTTCCGTCCCGGACAGGATCGTGGGCGGAGACTTCTTCGACTATCTCACGGCGGATGAAACGACCAATCGGCTCGCGGTCGTGATTGGCGATGCGGCGAGCAAGGGATTCAAGGCGGCAGCGCAGGCGCTGTACGTTGTCGGTGCCATCCGGATGGGCTTGGCGCACAACACCAAGACCGAGACGTTGATGGCCAGCATCAACAAGGTCGTCCATCGGTCCTTTGCGGAAGAACAGTTTGTGTCGATGTTCTATGCGGAGTTGATCGACGGGCAACGGGGATTGATGTTGTACTCGAATGCCGGGCACAACAGCCCGATGGTCTATCACGCGGCGAAGCGCACGATCGAGTTGCTGGAGCCCACGGGGCAGATCCTCGGACCGTTTCCGCGGGGGACCTATCGCATCGAGAGTGCCGTCCTGCGATTGGGCGACGTCGCATTGCTCTTCACGGACGGCATCACGGAGGCGCGCTCCGAAGACGGATCGATCTACGGGGAGGAGCGGCTGTCGAATCTTCTTGTCCAGGCGGCGGACAAGAGCGCGCAGGAGATCTGCACGTTGATCATTGACGATGTGACACGGTTCGCGGAGGGAGCAGAATACTCCGATGACCGCACGGTGGTGGTGGTCAAACGATCCCGCTGACGGGCGGCGAAGAATCTTTGTCCTTCACGTAAGGGAGAATCATGATCGAGCAAAAATACATCGGCGTCGTGACACATGTGTCGAACGGCCAGCTGAAGGTGCTGGTCGATCCGCGCATCACCAGCCTGAAAAAGGAGGTCAACGGAAAGACCTATTATATCGGGCAGATCGGCACCTATGTTCTCATCCCGGTCGGGAACCTCGTGATGATCGGCATGGTCACCGAGGCGATCAAGGAGGATGTTGCGATCAATGGCCAGGCTCAGATGCGCTATCTCATCACCTGCACGCTGGTCGGGACGGTCAAGGCCGGCCGGTATGAGCGCGGCGTTTCCATCTTCCCCACCATCGATACGCCGGTCTTCATCGCGGAGGACTCCGACCTCACGGTCGCGTTTTCTGTCTTTCAGCGGTACGGTTTTTCCATCGGGCAGATCTCGCTGTTCGAGAATCAGCGCGCGTTCCTTGATGCGAACAAGTTCTTCGGCAAACACATCGCCATTCTCGGTTCCAGCGGTTCGGGGAAATCCTGTACCGTCTCTTCCATCCTGCAGAAGGTCTCGAAGTACCCGGATACGAACATCATCATCCTCGACATCCACAACGAATACGAGAAGGCCTTCGAGGGGGACTGCAATCACCTGGACATCGCGGAATTCGAATTGCCGTTTTGGCTCATGAACTTCGATGAGATCCGCGAGACCTTCGTCGATGAGCGGGACGAGAATGCCTCGACCCAGATCACGGTGTTGAAGGACCTCATCATCATGTCGAAGAAGGGGAAGAACCCCGAGATGTCCTCGCTCATCACCGTCGACACGCCGGTGTACTATGACCTGAACGAGATCCGGGCGAAGATGCAGTACATGGACACCGAGAAGATCTCCACGAGCGGCGGAGCGACGAAGGAGGGGCCGTTCTACGGCAAGTTCACCCGCTTTCTGGTGAGGTTGGATGGCAAATTGAATGATCCGCGGTACGCCTTCATGTTCCGGCCAAAGGTCTATATTCAATCGACGGGGATCAATGATCTGTTGGCGAAGATCCTTGGCGCCGACACGGCGGCTCGCGTCACCATTCTGGACCTCAGCGGCGTTCCGTTTGACATCGTCAACACCATCGTCTCGCTGCTCGCGCGAACCATCTTCGATTTCAACTTCTGGAATCCGAATCGTCGCGAGTTCCCGATCCTTCTCGTGTTTGAGGAGGCCCACAACTATCTACCCGCAACCGCCACCGGGTCCGTCGCCGCCCGGCGCACCGTTGAACGCATTGCGAAGGAAGGCCGAAAGTACGGTGTCAGCTGCATGGTCGTGAGCCAGCGACCCGTGGAGATCTCAGAGACAATCCTCTCCCAGTGCAATAACTATGTCATTCTGCGCCTCACCAATCCGTCGGACCAGAACTACATCCGCCGGCTTGTACCGGATACATTCGCGGCGCTGACCGACGTCCTGCCCTCCTTGCGCCAGGGAGAGGCTCTCGTTGTCGGCGAGGCGATCTCGATGCCGCTTCGCGTTCAGATCGATTATCCCGTTCCGGAGCCTGATTCGGGAGACATCAAGTTCTACGAGAAGTGGAAGCAGAAGGAAGCCGCGACGAAGATCGAGGAAGTGGTCACGCGGTGGTGGAAGCAGGAAAAGGTGTAGAGGGGGGACAGTGGTCAGTCGTCAGTGGTCAGTCGTCACTCGTTGCTCTCTTCGTGCTCTGGCAATGATGCTGTGCTTCGTCTCTGGGTGGATGTATGCCCAGCGTTCGGAGTTCTTCTACAAAGGGTACTCCTACGGTTCCGATGCCGCATTCAATCCTGTCGCGCTGATCCTCAACAGCGGATTCGACGAGCTCCAGATCTACGGCCATCCCACAGCGCTCCACGAGATCGGATTTGCGAACGGTTCCCGCAACATCTGGAAGAACATCATCGCCCCCGCTCCGCAGATCAACGCTTACGGATGGGGGAGGTTCCTGCGCAACGAGATGGTCCCCGCAAGTCTGAACATGAAGCGGGCGCAATGGTTCCCCAACTACATGCTTCATCTTCTCGGCGGGGGCATGGCCTCGCGAAAAGCGGCGGAATGGTACGAAGCGAACGGCGTTCCGATGCCCGGACTGTTCGCGGCGGTCACCTCCATGGCGGGGCATTACCTGAATGAGATCGTCGAGAACGGCGATGTCTCCTATTTCTATCCGAATGTCGATCCCATCGCCGACCTGCTATTCTTCGACCCGCTTGGCGTTCTCCTGTTCACCTCCGACGATGTCGCGCGGTTCTTCTCCGAAACGCTGTCGTTCAACGACTGGTCAAGCCAACCGGCGCTTTCGTTCGGTCCGCTCGGGATCCGAAACACATCGCAGAACTTCGTGATGAAGTATCCGCTCGACCGGGAACGGTCGTGGAGTCTCTTCTATCATTTCGGCGCGTTCGGGATGCTCGGCCTCTCCCATCGATTCAATGAGACGGATGCGGTTTCCCTCGGGCTCGGCGCAAGTTCGAAAAAGGTCTATCCCGCCGAGCTGCGCAATAACGCCGTAACCTATTCGATCGTCGTCGGTCCCATCGGCGGTATCTACTACGACCGGAACAATTCCCTCCTGGCCGCCCTCGTCGTTGCCGACAGCTTCACCGACATTCTCCGGGTCAACATCTATCCGGGTCTCGTCTCCATCGGGTCATGCTCTCCGGGATTCTTCCTTTCTGCAGGAAAAGGGGGAACGACGGCCGGCATCACGGCCTCTTGGAGCCCGGTCGGGCTTGCCGGGCATCACTGAGCCTTTTGACCTTTAGACGCCGCTTTGTTACATTGCTCCGTTCAAGATATTCACTTCCGGAGTCCACATGCGAACCGCCTTCGTCCTCCTTCTCGTATTCTTCCTCGGCCTGTTCGGTTGCTCATCGTTGACCCTTCGACCCGCTGATTTTGCCTGGCCCGTCGAGCAGGTGGTGAAGGTCGACGCCAAAGGAATGGCCAATGTTATGCGTTACAGTTTCACCATGAATGTGAAGCCGCTCCTGTTTGAGGAGACCGGTGATTCGACGAACGTGGCCCGATGGTCTATTCGGGTGCTCCGTGACCAGCGGGGCTTCTATTTTCTGACTGCCGACGGGTTCAAGCATGTCTACGTCTTCAAGCAGGCGGATGCCGAATTGGCGATCGAGGAACGCATCCTCATCGCCGAACAGGGGATCTCGGGTTCCGCTCTCAACCAGCGCGCCCCGCATGTCGAACTCGTGCGTGAAGGAGCGCCGGCGGTGAAGCTGTCCCCCGACGGCATCGTGGAAGGAGGATCGAAATGAGAACGGGACTCTGGCTTCTCTTGATCGGCCTGCTCGTTTCGGGCCCCGCACTTTCGCAGCGCTCCGATCGGGCCGTCGTTGATGCCTTCGAAGGCCGCATCAAAGGATTGACCCGCGCGATCGACACGGCGCGGACGGTTCAGGAATGCGCCGAGATCAGCGCGAACATCGATGCGTTGGAAGATCAATACCGCCCTGAACGCGACCTGCTGGACAAGGCCCTCTATCCTGACGACTTCGTGCAAACGATGCAGAAGGTCCGCGATCGGCTGAAGGTGCGGCAAGCGGACCTGGGCGTGGTCGAGACGCAGTTCGCGCGCATCACCGAACTGGAATTGCGCGTGGTCGAGTTGACCGAACAGGTCTCTGGGTTGACGGCTGAGAATGCGAAACTCATCGCCGATGTGGATCGACTGACACAGAACATCAGCCTGCTCGGCGCGCAAGCCGTGGCCGATCAGCGGATGATCGATTCATTGCGGACGGTGCTGAAGAAACTCCAGCAAAACCTAAGCGCACGGGACAAGCTGATCTTTGCCCTTGTGGACAGCATCTTCGTGCAGTATGGGAAGCCCGGGATGGATCTCACCGACCTCGAGAAGCGCGGAGTGCTTGCGAAACTGGAACGACGGGACGCACTCACGTCGATCAAACGGGCCATCGCCGAGAACCTCTATTTGCTGGAATCGACCGCCCTGAAGGGGAGCGATTTCGCCGAGATCGCGCGGCAGCAGAAGGCGTTCCAGGCCCAGTGGCAGGGACTTGGTCCGAAACTGGCCGAGGTCTATTACACGGAAAAGCGAAAGAAGAACGAGCTCGCGCTCGTGGATTCGATGCTCGCGCGATGGACAGCGAAGACGGATGAACGCGTCTGGGCGGCGCTCGGGGATCTGTTCAAGGAGAAGGGATTCGTCCTGGAGCCATTCGCCGACGGGGAGCAGTTCACGGCGAGTTTTCTGAAGATGATGGACGCTGAGGTGCGAAACGACCGGAACGAGCAGAGCGCCGTTCGCATGAAGCTCTTTACGAACTTCGACACGAACCTCTGGATCCCGGAATTGAAGACCGGTTGGATGCCGACGCTGGTGGAGACGGGGAAGCTGACGGCGGGTCAGGTGGAACAGGTGGAGGAAAAGGTCGAGGAGTGGCGGCGCGCGGTCGCGGGCATTTCGTGGATCACGTACGTTCTCATCGCGGCGATCGTCGGCGTGCTCGCTTGGGTCATCCTGCGGCTGTTCGTGTGGAAGCCGAAGCCGGCGAAGCAGGGGGGCTAGGCGTGCCGGAAGAGCCTTCAAAGCAGCTCATTGTCCTCATCGACGACGACGAGACGCATGTCCGGTTGACGGAGCAGCGCCTGGTCCGTTCCGGGTACGTATTCGATTCGGCGCTGAATGGAACGGAGGGCATAGGAAAGGCGCTCCAGCCCGGAGTCTCGCTGGTCATCCTCGACCTCATCCTTCCGCCGACGAGCGGTATCGATGTGCTGAAGGCCATCCGGGCGAAGTCCGCGGTGCCGGTTCTGGTGTTGTCCGCCCGGAGCGAGGTCAAGATCCGGGTGCAGGCGCTGAAGCTGGGGGCCGATGATTATCTGAACAAACCGTTCGACAAGGAGGAGCTTCTTGCGCGGATCGAGGCGCTCCTTCGCCGGACGCAGGAACGGGAAACGACGCTCACGATCGGTGACCTGGTGCTGGACCGTTCGACGCGGGAGGTGCGCAGGGGTGCCCGGTCGATCGAGTTGAGCCCGACGGAGTACCGGTTGCTCGAGTACTTCATGCAGCACGAAGGGGAGGTCTTATCGAAGGAGCAATTGATCCAGCAGGTGTGGGGATACGACTTCGACCCGGGGACGAACATTCTGAGCGTGTATGTCAGCTATTTGCGGAAGGCGATCGACGACGGGCATGAGAGGAAGCTGATCGGGACCGTGAGGGGGAAGGGATTTAAAATTGGGTGATTTGCGAATGACGTTTGTTGATTGCGGATGGTTTGCAGCAGACCAACACTCGTCAGGCTGAGCTCCGAGCCTGTCGAGGAGTCGAAGCCTGAGCTCCGTCCGCCTTCAGAGTCCAATGACTCCTGCTTTCGCAAGAATCTTCTAACGTATTCTCCCATTCCATCCATCCGATTTTCTTTGATTTTCAGCAAATTTCCCGCTTGATTATGTTGGTTCTGAGCCATGTGGTTGAAGGCATGCGCCAGCGTTCGTCTTGACATGCTCCGGACGTCACGCACATCGCTTCACCCATCCATGGTTCTCCCACTTTCCATTCCCCCGAGTTGTTAAATCGCTCCTTCATACTGATTACTGACCACTGATTACTGACTACTGACCCCTTTTATCTCCTTCTCCATCCATCCCATCTCACCACTTTAGTGGAGCAATTCATGAAACGTTCAATTACAATCCTCGGGGTTTTCATCGGGGTGATGTTGCTTGCAATGCCGCTCAGTGCGCAATTGAGCGGGACCTACTACATCGGCGCAGCTGGTACAGGACCTGGTGGAAGCGATCCGAATTATTCATCGCTCAAGGCAGCGTGTGACGCGGTGAATTCGGCAGGCGTGGCTGGAAACATCAATTTTCTGATAACCAGCGATCTCACGGAGGCGGTGAATGTAGGTCTTGGTGTTAACACGCAAGGATTTGGGATTACACTCAGACCATTTGACGAATCGGACAAAATAATCACATTCACACAATCAACGGATAACGCTGGTCCAAGCGGAGGATTGGTTATCGGCGTATCCAATGTCCAAGACTGGGCAAGTCTCGTGACAACTGACAACGTGACCATAGATGGCTTCGTGCTAGG
>JBFYQI010000424.1:0-4079 GCA_041302875.1 Ignavibacteria bacterium | reverse complement strand
TTGCGCTGGCACTGCCGGATATCAATGTTCCGCTGAAGCACAACCGGAGCGGGCGTTTGTTGCCAGGGTTGTACCACATGATGACGAAGAGCAAGGAGATCAGTTGCGTACGCGTCATCGTGCTCGGAGTGGTGCCAGAATATCTGAACAGCGGAGCAGCGGGTGTTCTCTTCTATGAAGTGGCACGGAATGCGAAGGCGCTTGGATACGCATATGGAGAGGCGAGTTGGATCCTCGAGGACAACGTCATGATGAACCGTGCCGCAGAATTACTGAAGGGGAAGATCTACAAGCGGTACCGTATCTACGAACTCCCGATCACCCGTCCATTCGCGGACATTTCCCGATAGGTGGCGTATGCCGATCAAATCGACCGAATTCATCTGGATGAACGGTGCGTTGGTGAAATGGAACGATGCCAACGTGCATATTCTCACGCACGCGTTGCATTATGGATCCAGCTGGTTCGAGGGTATCCGGTGTTATCCCACAAAACGCGGGCCGGCGGTGTTCCGCCTGGACGACCATCTCCGTCGGATCGTCGATTCGGCGAAGATCTACCGCGCGCAGGTTCCCTACTCGGTGGATCAACTCACATCGGCCGTTTTGGAGACCATCCGGGCAAACAAGCTCACCTCTTGCTATATCCGCCCGCTTGTGTATCGTGGATATGCGGAAATGGGGCTCAATCCGCTCGGATGCCCCGTGGATGTGATGGTCGCGGTCTGGGAATGGGGTGCCTACCTGGGCGCGGAATCGATCGAACAAGGTATCGACGCGTGCGTTTCCTCATGGCGCCGGCCGGCGATGGATACGATCCCGACGTTGGCAAAGTCCGGTGGAAACTACCTCAATGCACAGCTCATCAAGATGGAAGCCCTCCAGAATGGCTATGCAGAGGGGATCTCGCTCGACGTGAACGGCTCGGTGAGCGAAGGAAGCGGTGAGAATATCTTCGTGATTCGGGATGGGATGATCTATACGCCTCCGATGTCCACGGGGCTTCTCCCCGGTATCACTCGTGCATCGGTCATGACGCTCGCCGGAGAGTTGGGAATTCCCGTGAAAGAAATGGAGATTCCGCGTGAGATGTTGTACATTGCAGATGAGATCTTTCTGACAGGGACCGCTGCGGAGTTGACCCCGGTGCGTTCCGTCGACCGGATCACGGTGGGAAACGGAATCGCAGGACCGCTGACCCGCAAACTCCAGCAGGCGTTCTTCACGATCATCAATGATGGAACAGATTCCCACGGTTGGCTGACGCTGCTCTGATTCTCCTCCAATATAGACGAACATGACAAACGGCAAGACGACAAGCGGGGCAGTTTGGAAGAACATCTTCTCCCAACGCGTTGTGCGCGAAGGGTCGGTGGAGGAGATCCTGACGAAGGTTCCGGCTTTCGCGGACCTCTCCGCGCGGGAATTGAAGGAGGTCGCGGCGATCATTCACCGCAGGGAGTACCGCAGCGGGGAACCGGTGTTCTATCAGGGAGACCCCGGCCTCGGCATGTACATCATCCAGGACGGCGAGGTTTCCATTCAGATCGCGACCAAAGAGGGTGAGCGTCGGGAATTGATCGTGTTGACGGACGGGGACTTCTTCGGGGAACTGGCGTTGTTGGACGAATCGCCCCGTTCTGCGGATGCATTTTGTAAGACGGATTGTCTGTTACTGGGTTTTTTCCGGCCGGACCTGTTCGAACTCATCGAACGGAAGCAGGAATTGGGTATCAAGATCCTACTGAAGCTCGCCGAGATCGTTGCGGAGCGCCTGCGCAAGACAGACAAGGAATTGTCGAAGATCAAGAGTCAGTTTGAACGTCTGCAGCAACAAACGGAAAGGGACTCCCATGCCAAAACAGAAGAAGGTGCCCTCCCGAAGTAAGCCGCGCGCACGGACGGCAGCAAATGCCCGTGTTCCGATCCAGCTGAAGCGCATTCTCGTTCCCATAGATTTTTCCGAGCATTCGAAGAATGCGCTGAAATACGCCATCCCCTTCGCGGAGCAGTTCCGCGCTTCCATTGATCTGTTGTACGTTGTCGAACCCACCATTTACCCGGCAGATTTCAGTTTCGGTCAGATCGGATTTCCGAATGTCGAGGAAGAACTGCGCGCGCGAGGCGCCCAAGAACTCGATGCGTTGATCAAGAATGCGATCGGGACGCGCGTCACCGCGAAGAGGGTCGTGCGGACCGGAAAACCGTTCTATGAAATCAACGAGTATGCTGCCGAGGAACGGATCAATCTGATCATCATCGCGACGCATGGCCATTCCGGTGTCGAACATATCTTGTTCGGAAGCACGGCGGAAAAGGTCGTTCGCAAAGCGCCTTGCCCGGTTCTCGTCGTACGAAAGGGTGAACGCGAATTCGTTCGCTCGTAGTCTTCTGAAGCACCATTCATCATCACGGGGATTCCCTATGCGTAATCCTGTGCGCCTCATTGCCGTACTGTGGATTCTCGTTCAGGCGCTCCACGCGCAAAACCATGTCGTGATCGCCCCGCCTGTTCCCATGCAGGGTGCGACGATCACAATTTCGTACGATGCAGGAGCGCCCGGTGCCGTATTGAACGGGGCATCGCAAATCGCAGCGGAATATCTGCAGTTTTCAGACGATGGCACACCCACGATCGGCGAATCGGTGTTGAAGAAAACGGGATCGCGATGGACCAGCAAAGTGAAACTCGATCCGAAAGCCATCTTGATTCAAATCCGCTTCACCGACGGGGAGACGAATGATGACAATGAAGAAAACGTCTGGACGATCGCTCTTCGTGATGCGGCTGGTTCTCCATTGCCAAGCGCCGGGCGCCTCAAGGCCCAATTCCTGTTGTTCAGCGGGGTCCCGGGATTCAAGGTCAAACGGGATCCAGATGCGGGGATGAAGCTCCTGGCAGAAACGACTGAGCGAGTTCCTGATGACTGGCGCACGCAGACGATGTATTGGAATGCGCTCCTGCGATCAAAGGCACCGGATGCTGCCCAGATGATCTCATCCTCACTGGAGCGACTACGAAGGGTCCACGCGGAAGACCAGGAAGCGACAGCGACGTTGCTCTCTATCTACGACCGGATCGGTGCACAGACAACTGGGGACTCGTTGCGGGCGATCGAGCTCGCAAAGCATCCGGAAGGTGTTCTAGCGCAACTCACGAAACAGAACAAAGCCATGATGGAGCGCGACCCGGCGAAGCGGTTGCCAGTACTGGAGGAATTGCTGAAAGCACCGTCATACCCCGAAGCCCAACGGAAGTTCCTCGAGAATCAATTCATTGCGACGGCGATCCGGGTGAAAGCATATGAGCGCGCGTTCAGTGCGATGGAGAGTGCAAAGGAGTTGGATGCCTCTGCGCCGATGACATTGAATGATGTCGCGTGGAAGATGGCGGAGGCCAACGAGTCATTGGACACGGCGGCGAACCTGGCACGACGTGCAATCGATATACTGCGCGGAAGCGGCAAACTGGTGAAGCCTGGATACATGAGCGGACGCGATTGGGAGAAGTCGCGTGCATTCAATCTTGGCATGGTGCTGGACACCTATGGTTACATTCTCACGAAGCAGGGGAAGCACGAGGAAGCGGTCGAGGCATTCGAAGAAGCGGTCGCGAATCTCGAGGCGAAGGAAGCGGAGATCAATGAACGCTATGTCGGAGCGCTCGTCGAGGCGAAGCGCTATGATGCCGCAATGAAGCGGTCTGCGGAATTCATCGGAAAAGGGACGTCGAAGGATGGGTTGATCGCGCAATATCGAAAGGCGTATGCTGCAACACACGGAAGCGAGCAGGGAATCGAAGCCAAGCTGGCCGCGCTGTCCGCGTCCGCGCAGGACGCGAGGCGTGCGGAAGTGGAAAAAGAATTGATCGACAAGCCGGCGATCCCGTTTGCACTCAAAGACCTCAGCGGAACGACAGTAAGTCTTGGATCGCTCAAAGGGAAAGTGGTCATCGTTGATTTCTGGGCAACATGGTGCGGGCCCTGCAAGGCATCGTTCCCGTTTCTCCAGAAGGTCTATGAGAAGTATCGTCAAGACCCTTCGGTCGTGATCTTGGCCGTGAACACGTGGGAGAACAA
>JBFYQI010000421.1:0-2708 GCA_041302875.1 Ignavibacteria bacterium | reverse complement strand
TCTCCCCGCTTCGGCTGGCGCGGCATGCATCTCGACGTAAGCCGGCATTTCTTTCCGAAGGAATTCGTGAAGACCTACATCGACATGCTCGCCATGCATAAGATGAACGTCTTCCACTGGCATCTCGTTGATGACCATGGCTGGCGCATCGAGATCAAGAAGTATCCGAAGCTCACCGAGGTCGGTGCGTGGCGGGTCGATCGCGAACATCTCGACTGGAATGTGCGGACCGAACAGCAGCCCGGCGAAGCGGCAACGTATGGCGGTTTCTACACGCAGGAGGAGATCCGGGAGATCGTGCAATATGCGGCCGACCGGCATATCACCGTTGTCCCCGAGATCGAGATGCCCGCGCACGTTCGTTCGGTTCTGGCAGCCTATCCGCAGTTTTCTTGCAGCGGAAAACCGCTGACTGTCCCGACCGGCACCTATTGGCCCTGCATCGACATCTACTGCGCGGGGAATGATTCTGTGTTTGCATTTCTCGAAGACGTGCTCGAGGAGGTGATGGCCTTGTTTCCCGGTACCTATTTCCATGTCGGCGGCGATGAGGCGGATAAAACCGCCTGGAAGGCATGTCCCAAGTGCCAGGAGCGGATGAAGCAGGAGGGTTTGCAGAATGAACACGAACTCCAGAGCTACTTCATCAAGCGTATGGAACGGTTCATTGTCTCGCGCGATCGCCGGTTGATCGGATGGGATGAGATCCTCGAAGGCGGCCTTGCACCGGAAGCCACGGTCATGTCGTGGCGCGGCATCGTCGGAGGCGTCGAAGCAGCCCGGCAGGGGCATGATGTGGTCATGACGCCGACCGACTTCTGCTACTTCGACTACTATCAGGGAACACCTGCATTCGAACCGCGAGCGATCGGCGGCTATGTCCCCCTGAAAAAGGTCTACTCGTACGAGCCCATCCCAGATTCATTGACAGCCGAAGAGGCGAAGCACGTATTGGGAGCGCAGGCAAATCTGTGGTCCGAATTCATTCCGACTCCCGCGCATGCGCAGTATATGGCGCTGCCCCGAATGGCCGCGATCGCCGAGGTGGCGTGGTCGCCGAAGGAATCGAAGGATTGGAATGATTTCTCGCGACGCGTCGAACCCCTGATGTCCCTGTATGAGCGCTTCGGTTACAACTACGCGAATAGTGCCTACCTCGTCAACATTTCCCTGGCGATCGATTCACTTGCGCGAACGGCGAAGTTCGTTCTGGAGACCGAGATCGCAGCAGTGGACATCCGATACACGCTCGACGGGACCGACCCGACCGCCATGTCTCCCGTGTACGCCGCTCCGATCGAGGTGACGTCCAGCGCGACGCTCCGTGCAGGTTCGTTCCGCGGAACGGAACGCCTCAGCGCGATCGCCGAACAGAAGGTCTCGTTCCATCTCGCTTCGTTCTTGCCGGTGCGCCATCAGAACCGCTTTCAACGCTATGTCGCCGGGGGTGATTTCGCGCTCACGGATGGCATGCGGGGAACGACTTCCTACAGCGACGGGCGCTGGCAGGGATTCCAGGGGGTGGATGTGGTCGCAACCATCGACCTCGGGGAGGTGCGGGAGTTGGAGCGACTCTCCACCGCGTTCCTTCAAAACAGCGCCTCATGGATCTTCCTGCCGGCTTCGGTTGAATTCCGAACCTCCATCGATGGTCAGCAGTTCAATACAGTCGAGACCTTCACGAACGCACCTCCCGGCATGGACGTCACACCGGGTATCAAGGAATATTCTTCATCCCTCAACACGATGCGGGCACGATACGTTCAACTGTATGCGAAGACGATGGGAGCCTGCCCCGATTGGCATCCGGGGAAGGGACAGCCTTGTTGGGTGTTCGTCGACGAGTTCGTGGTTGAATGAACCGGCGCGCTGAGATCGAAGTCTGCATCGACTCGGTCGAGTCGGCGATCGCCGCCCTCGAAGGGGGAGCCGACCGGGTCGAACTCTGCGCCGATCTTCCGCGGGGCGGAACGACGCCGAGCATCGGTTTGATGGAAGAAGTCCGCCGATACTGCTCCCTCCCGTTGCATGTCCTGATCCGTCCCCGCCCGGGCGATTTCATCTATTCCTCTCATGAACTCCGCGTGATCGAGCGGGATATCGATCAGGTGAAACGTGCCGGGGCTGATGGAGTCGTGCTGGGATGTCTGACGCAGGAAGGGGATATCGATACTTCGCGGATGCGCGAACTGGTGGAACGAGCGCGTCCGATGCGCGTGACATTTCATCGCGCATTCGACGTCGTGCGGGAGCCCATTGCGGCTCTCGAGTATGTCATCGCATGCGGCGCGGACATGCTCTTGACCTCGGGACAACGGCCTACCGCCGACGATGGTATTTCGCTCCTGGCAGAACTTGTTCGCCGCGCTGGGAACCGCATCCGCATCATGGCCGGATCGGGCATCGATAGTACGAATGCATCCCGCATCGTCTCTTCTTCCAACGTCGCAGCGCTCCATATCGGAACAGGTGTGAGCGAGCGATCTTCCACTGCAGGCTCCGGATTGTTCGACATCCCCATGCAACGGGTCTCTGCTGATCGGATCCGGCAATTCATCGCATCACTCTCAGTTTGAACATCTCTCCGTAGAATATTCGATCCGTTTTTGGTATCATGTCAATATGATGAACATCGTCCGATTGTCGCGCTGCGGCCTGCTGTGTCCTCTCCTGGTCTCGAATCTCCTCGTTGCACAGTATGTCGAGGA
>JBFYQI010000044.1:0-3014 GCA_041302875.1 Ignavibacteria bacterium | reverse complement strand
TGGGACTGACGGAGCTTGAGGAAGGCAGTGTTTGGAACACGATGCCGCCGCACACGCACCAGCGTCGCTCGGAAGTGTACATGTATTTCAATCTCGATCCCGCGGCGATGGTCATTCACCTGATGGGGCGGCCGGATGCGACCCGGCATCTCGTCATGCGTAATGAACAGGCGGTTTTGAATCCGAGTTGGTCCATCCATGCCGGCGGCGGAACGCAGAACTACACGTTCATCTGGGCGATGGGTGGGGAGAACCAGGTGTTTGAAGACATGGACGGCGTGCAAACAACGGCATTACGCTAGTGCTGATTCAGTTTAGTTACCTTGTATTATGCGGAACAGTCATCCTGAGCTTCTCGAAGGATGTCATCCTGAGCTTGTCGAAGGATGTCATCCTGAGCCTGTCGAAGGATGACCACTTGGAAACCCCAGCAAGCTCCGTTAACGGTAAATGTACTCGTAAGATACCAAAACATAGACGAACGCTTTTGTAGATTAGAATGACGACGAAGCTCAATTCGAACAAGGAGAACCACTGAATGACGCTGGCACAGACGCAGGAATCCCAAGGTCCGATCGGACGCTACCGCTGGGTCGTGGTCGCGCTGTTGTTCTTTGCGACGACGGTCAATTACATCGACAGACAGATCCTGTCGCTGCTGAAGCCGATCCTCGACGAGCAGCTCAAATGGACGAACGAAGAATTCGGCATCGTCAACTCCGCATTCCAGGGAGCGTATGCGATCGGCATGCTCATCTTTGGTTGGTTCATCGACAAGTACGGCACGAAGATCGGCTATGCCGTCTCGATCGTTGCTTGGAGTCTTGCGGCGATGGGACATGCCCTTGTTGCGACCGTCGGCGGGTTCTTCGTCGCTCGGCTGGCGCTAGGCCTTGGAGAAGGCGGGAATTTTCCGTCCGCCATTAAAGCCGTGGCGCTGTGGTTCCCGAAAAAGGAACGTGCGCTCGCCACGAGCATCTTCAATGCAGGGACCAATGTTGGAGCGATCATCGCCCCTGCCGTCGTCCCTTGGATCGCTTTCACGTGGGGATGGCAAGCGGCGTTCGTCGCGGCCGGTATCGCTGGATTCCTTTGGTTGTTCCTTTGGATCCCATTCTACAATGTTCCGGAGAAGATCAAGGGAATGACGGCTGGTGAGCTTGCCCACATCCGAAGCGATGCCGACGAGACGGGCAATACGGAGAAGATCCCCTGGTCTCAGCTCCTGCGGTACCGTCAGACGTGGTCCTTCATCATTGCGAAGTTCCTGACCGACCCGGTCTGGTGGTTCTTCCTCATCTGGCTTCCGGACTACTTCAAGCAGACGCGCGGCCTCGATATCAAAACAAGCTGGGTACATCTTGTCACGATCTACTTCATCGTGACCGTGCTGAGCATCATCGGCGGGTGGGTGACCGGATTCCTTGCCAAGACCGGATGGACGGTGACGCGCGCTCGCAAGACCGGGATGTTTGTGTTCGCGTTGTTGGTCATCCCCATCTACTTTGCAACGACTGTCGGCGACTGGTACGCAGTGCTTCTCATCGGCCTCGCCGGCGCGGCACACCAGGCGTGGTCGGCAAACTTGTTCACCACGGTCTCCGACATGTTCCCGAAAAAGGCGGTCGCCTCGGTCACAGGCATCGGTGGGATGGCCGGCGCCATTGGCGGGATGCTGTTCCCGATCATCACCGGTCGTCTCCTTGACACCTTCAAGGCGGCGGGGGATGTCACGGGCGGCTATACGGTGCTCTTCACCGTTTGTGCTTCGGCATATTTGATCGCGTTCGCCATCCATCACGTATTGGCGCCGAAGTTCGAAACATTTAACATGCAGACAGCCAAGTAATCTGACACTCACCATCGAACACGGAGTTTCTTCATGAGCAGTGGACTTTCCATCCGCCCGGATGGAGCGTTGGATCTCGTCTCTCTCGGGGCGCTCGTTCATCGTCTCGATCCAGGGATCATTCCGTTCCGCAAGGCGGCGGAATGTCACATTCATGTCAGCGGGGGGGAGTTCAACGTTGCAGCGAATCTTTCGGATTGCTTCCGGCTGAACACGGGCATTGCCACGGCCATGGTCGACTATCCGATCGGCGATCTGATCGCTGAGCGCGTTCGCGCGATGGGCGTGAAGCCGTTCTACAGGCATTTTAAACATAACGGGGTCAACGGTCCGAACATGGCAACCGTGTACAGCGATCGCGGACAAGGCGTTCGGCCGCCGGTTGTCTTCTATAACCGGTCGAACGAAGCGGCGGCGCAGTTGAAGCCCGGCGATTTCGATTGGACTTCCATGTTCAGCGGCGGTGTTCGTTGGTTCCACAGCGGCGGGATCTTCGCGGCACTTTCGGAAACGACGGGACAGCTTATCATCGAGGGGATGAAGGCTGCAAAGAAGGCAGGTGCGGTGACGAGCTTCGACCTGAACTTCCGCGAGAAACTCTGGAACATCTGGGGTGGTCAGCAGAAGGCGGTCGAGGTCGTTGCGAAGATCGTCGAGAACGTCGACGTGCTGGTCGGGAATGAGGAGGACCTCCAGAAGGGGCTCGGTATTCCCGGTCCAGAGGTCGCCGCGAAATCAAGCTTGGATCCGCAGACCTTCTTCGGAATGATCTCAAAGGTGACGGCGAAGCATCCGAATGTCAAGGCTGTTGCAACGACGCTGCGGGAAGTGCATTCCACGAACCGCCATAGTTGGAGCGCGGTCGCGTGGGTGAATGGCAAGAATCATGTCGCGCCGACCTGTGAATTGGATGTCATCGACCGCGTCGGCGGCGGAGACGGGTTCGCGGCGGGTTTCATCTACGGCCTGTTGAACGGCGAGACGCCGGAAGAGGCCGTAAAGCTAGGCTGGGCGCATGGTGCGCTCCTCACGACATTCCCCGGTGACACAACGATGGCATCGGTGGATCAGGTCCGGGCGTTTGCCAAGGGCGGCTCCGCACGGATTCAACGGTAGGAAGGAGTTTGAATGCTGTACTTTGCACGAGGCTCGGCAACAGACGTAC
>JBFYQI010000386.1:0-4881 GCA_041302875.1 Ignavibacteria bacterium | reverse complement strand
GATAGTTCTGCGCCAACGCGATGCTCGTCGGGATCGCATTCGGCTCATCCTCCACTCCGGTCACCGGAGAACTGACGACTTGGTTCGGATTGTATTCCGTCCATCCGGCATCCCACTGCGAGGACCTGCTGACAGACGGATCGAATGCTCCGCGATAGGAAACCGCCGTGAAGAATGGGTCGGTCAGTGCCGCAAAGCTCACTCCCGCTGTCGCGAGTTCGGACGACGGGCTCGGCCGCGGGTCCGGATTGTTCAGGTCGGACATGTCGACCAACCCGAGAGAACTCGCCGCACGCGAGGTTGAACCGTTGTTCCCTGCACCGCCATTGAACCACGTGGCCACATCGAAACCGCTGACTCCCTTCGTCGGCGTCGCACCCGCATGCTGGATGCTCACGTTGTTGAGGACCAGATTTCCTCCCGTCGCCTGCGCCTGCGTCGCAGCGTCGGGGATATTCAACCCGCTGGTCGGGAACCCCATGACGACCGAGTTGTGGATCTTCAACGCCGTGTTCCGACGGAGCCGGAGGCCGTCCTGATGATTGCTTCCCGCGGGAAGCGTTGCCCCGTCGACGCGCAGCGGACCGACGACCGTGACATTCGAGAACGCCGCGGAAGTGTACGGAAGCGCTGCCGTGCCGGAGCCGTCGTTATCCGATTCGAATCCGTTCGAAGCGTCGGAATCCCACTTGTTCGGATCCTTCAAGGAAAAGAGGAACTGGAGATTGCCCCGGAACCCGAAGTCTGTATCGAAGTCGTCGTCCTGCGAGCCGATGGCAACGAGATACTTCGCGTTGACCGTTCCGCCAAACCATTCGAATGCATCGTCGAGCGAATAGCTGACCTGGACATATTCAATGACCGTTCCGCGTCCGACGCCCCCCATGGTGAGACCGTTGATCTCGTTATTCGGGGAGAACCGGTAGCCGGGATATTCGAGGCGCACGTAGCGGAAGACACCGCTGGTATCGTTCGGATTTTCCCCGCCATATCCGCTCTTGTCGCCGACGGATGCACCCAGACCGCCGACACCTCCTTCGATGACCGGTTCAGTGGCACGGTTCGTAGGAGCGGCGCCAAGGATGATCACGCCGCCCCAATCACCGGCGGCGCGCTGTCCAACAGGCTTGCGCGATGACATGACGATCGGCTCTTCCTTGGTCCCGTTCGCATACACGCGTCCTCCGCGCGCAACGAAAAGCGTTGCGACCGTGTCACCCTCGATGCGGGTTCCTGCGGGGATGGTCAGGGAATACGTTGAGTCAATGATATAAATGCCCGTCAGAAGGTACAGCGTGTCCTTGGAGAGTGTGCGATTGTAGTTCTGCAGAAAGCTTGTGCGACCCGCACCCAATCCCGGACCAAGAACGACGACCGGTTGATTGTACTTCGTTGTCTGCGGCGCATAGTTCGTCCATCCAAAATCCCACTGCTGCGAACGTCCCTTGCTCGGATCGAACGCGCCCCGATAGCCAACGCTCGTGAAGAACGGGTCGGTCAGCGCTGCGAAGCTCGTCCCTGCCGTTGCCGCTTCTGAGCCGGCTTTCGGCCGTGCATCGAGCGCCGAGAGCGAAGTCAGATCGGTCAGCCCAAGCGCATCGGGCTGGCGTGCTGCCGCGCCAAGGTTGTTCTTGGCTGCTTCTCCATACCAGGCCGCGATGTCGAACCCGGCGACGGCCTTCAGTGGAGTCGCACCAGCATGCTGGATGCTCGTGTGACTGATGACCAGGTTCCCCGCGACCGCTTGGGCCTGCGTTGCTGCATCAGGGACGTTGATCGCGCTCGTCGGGAATCCCATCACAATCGAGTTGTAGATCTTCAGCGCCGTGTTGCGACGGAGCCGAAGTCCATCCTGATGATTGCTGCCGACAGGGAGCGTTGCGCCATCGTAACGCAGCGGTCCGACGACAGTGACATTCGAGAATGCCGCGGACGTGTACGGGAGCGCGGCCGTGCCGGAACCATCGTTATCCGATTCGAATCCGTTCGAGGCATCGGAGTCCCACACGTTCGGGTCCTTCACGGAATAGAGAAACTGCAGATTTCCGCGGTAGCCGAAGTCGGTGTCGAAGTCATCATCCTTGGAGCCAAGCGCAACGAGGTACTTTCCATTGACCGTGCCCCCGAACCATTCGAACGCGTCGTCGAGCGAATAGCTGACCTGGATGTTCTCGACCACCGTCTTCCGTCCGACACCCCCCATCGTCAAGCCGTTGATCTCGTTGTTCGGAGAGAAACGATAGCCGGGATACTCGATGCGGATGTACCGGAGCACGCCGCTGCTGTCATCGGGATTCGTTCCACCATAGCCGCTCTTGTCGCCCACGGATGCACCCAGACCGCCGACGCCCCCCTCGATGACCGGCTCGGTGGCTCGGTTCGTCGGAGCAGAACCGAGCACGATCACTCCGCCCCAATCACCAGGCGCGCGTTGGCCTACGGGCCTCCGCGATGTCAGAATGATGGGCTCATCCTTCGTGCCGTTCGCGATGAGCTTGCCGCCCCGCGCCACGAACAGCGTCGCCACGGTATCGCCCATGATGGTCGTTCCCGCCGGGATCGTCAACGTGTACGTCGAGTCGATAATATAGATGCCGGTGAGTATATAGACCACATCTTTCGACAACGTCAGGTTGTAGTTCTGGAGAAAGCTTGTCCGTCCTGCACCGAGACCCGGACCAAGGATCTGTGTCGGCTTCTGCGCGAATATGGACCCTCCCGTCAGGGCGAGCCCGCACATCAGCATGAGTATCGCTTTGCGCATCGTGTCTTCCTTCTGTTGGTAATGAATCGCTTGAATTGACTACAGTGAGTATGATATCTGCACGCCGTAGCCCGAACCCACTCGGAGCTCGCGATAGACGCTGCCGTTTCGCAGCATGTATCTGCGGGCGGAGGCCGTCACATCCTTTCCGGTCAACTTGAGCTCCAACTCATCCGAGAGCTTCTGCGTGACCGAGAGATCAAGCGTTCCGCGCGGTTCCTCGAAGATATCCTCTTCCCGGATATCCGCGACGGCATCGGTACGCCTGCCGATGCGGACGTAGAGCACACTGACCGAGGTGCCATAGTCGGGCTCGGTGAAATGCAGTCCCAGATTCATCGTGTAGGATGCCTGTCCCTGCATCGAGCGGATGTCGGAGAACGTTTCCTTGATCGGAACATAGTCGGGCGTCAAGCCGACGATGCGGACTTCGTTGAACTCCACCTCGGAGAAAATGCGAGAGTAATTCCCCGTGACCTGGAACCGTTGGAACCAGTCGCCGAGAAAATCCATCCCCTTGCGCAGTTCGAACTCCCATCCGAAGTTTCGCGCCCGCGGAGTATTGATCCAGCTCTTCCCGGGATTCGAACTCCAGACGACGCGCTGTTCGATCGCGTCTTCAATGTTCTTCAGGAACGCACTGACCG
Organism: Ignavibacteria bacterium; assembly: GCA_041302875.1. GTDB lineage: Bacteria > Bacteroidota > Ignavibacteria > UBA10030 > UBA10030 > JAKAJH01. The sequence continues at coordinate 1,470 of JBFYQI010000386.1, read as the reverse complement.
CGATGATCTCGCCGATCCCCGGATAGAACTCCAACCGCACATCATAGTTGTCGACCTTCGCACGGCGAAGCTTCGGATTCCCGCGCAGTTCCTCATAATTCACGAAGTCATAGTAAGCGATGTTCGCGATCTCGCGGAGTTCCGGTCGGTTGACCGAATTGCCGAATGATAAGCGCAGGTTGAGGAAGTCGGAATACAGGTAGGTGAAGCTGATCGAGGGAAGCAGGTCCGCATTCGAGAGCGAAGCCGTGTCTTCGACGATCGTGCTCTGGCCATTCGAGAATGCCGATCGGTACGTGAACGCCCGAAGCCGGGACTCCTCATACCGCACACCGCCGACGGCCCGGAAGCGTTCTCCGAAGATGCTGAATGCGTAATCTCCCATGAGATACCCGGCCGCGATCCTTCGATCTGCGTTATAGATGTCTTTCGAATCCGACAGCTTGCGGACGATCCACCTTCCGGGACCGAACTGCTCCGGCAGGAAAATGCTGTCTGCAGGGAGGAAGGTCTGCGTGAAATCGTTGCCCAAGTATTCCGCGGAGAAGTACTGGATGTCATACCACCGGTTGCTCGATTCCATCGAACCGCCGAGTTTCAGTTTCGCATCGCCGACGTGTGAGGACAGATCCAATCCGCCGCCGCGCGTCGCCTCGGAAATGCGCGTCCACGCCCGCTCGTTGTTTTCCGTTCCGACGATGGCAAAGGGGACGTCCTCGCCGTTCTGTCGCTGATACTTGAGCCGCCGGCGGTCAGGCTCCTGCGCGTCGGATTCGCTGTAGAACCAGCGCCACTCGAGATTCGAGCCCGCGAAGAGGTCCGTGATCGAGCTGAGTTCATGGTCTCCGCTCAGCTTTCCTGAGTAGAGGGACCGTTCTGTCCATTGAACCGACGAGCTACGCACTTCGCGATCCTGATAATCAATGCCGTTGCGCACTTGCACGCGATCGTCGGCCGTGCGCGTGTACGCATTGTTGAGACTCAACTTGTGGAGACCGCCAACCTTAAGGTGGGCGTCGAACATGCCGCCCCAGAGGACAGAATACGAATCATCGGTCCCCACCATCTTCAAGGGTCCTGCTCCAACGGTCAGGTCCTGCTTGCTTTCCATTCGGTCCCTGCTGCCCTTGTACGACAGCGCAGCGACATATCCCAGGTCAAGTACTTCCCCGGTCAATCGGTCACCATACGCTAATGACAAAGATTGATTCGGCAATGCGCGACGTGTCCGCAATCCCCACGAATTCTTCAGACCGCTCCACGTCGAGTAGGTGTCAAGACTCTTGTCGGGAGCAACGCGGAATCCGTCGTCCATGCCAAGCCAATCGGTCGAACCGCCTTGGGACGTGTTCACGACTTTCCCGGTCGCCATCGTGTTGAAGGATGTTCCGATGGAAAGCTTCGCGAGGGTCTCGTCGGGAAAATCCATCGTCTTCATCTCAACGAGCCCGCCGGTGAAGTCCCCAGGCT
>JBFYQI010000371.1:0-17496 GCA_041302875.1 Ignavibacteria bacterium | reverse complement strand
CGATCACAGGGAGCGATGAAGTGATCTGCAGATCAGGACGCGGAAGCGAGTCGAGGACGAATCGGAATGCCGGCCGGAGCGAATCAACTCGAGTGATGCGCTCTCGGAGTGTCTGCGGTTCACCGGGAAGGAACGATTCAAGGGCATTGCGTGCCTCGTCCAGATGCGCGCGAAATGCCGCGGTGCGAGCGGATGCAAGATCCTCAAACGACGGATAGATCCTGAATGCATCCTGTACGAGCACCTGGTTGCAGAGGTCGATGATCGTCGTCCATGCGCTCTCCCGCTGTGCTCGCTCCAGCCGCTCCCGAATCTGGCTGTACGATGCGAATCCCGGCCAGAGCTCTTCCGGGACGGTCATCTCGGCACGGTAGGTGGAGTCGCCGCTGACAAGGAAGAACGAGAAGGGCTGATGGATCTTCAACGCTTTCGGAAATCCAAGGAGGATCGTTCCGTTGACGATCTCTGCCTTCCAGACGATGGCGAATGTTCCATCGTCTTGCTGAACGGACAGGGTTGAGAGCTCTTCAGCGACGAAGTCCGCATCGATCTGCCAGTCGCTTGTCGGACTGCAGAGAACGTAGTAGTATTCCCCCTCGTTCACATTGTCGCTCGTGAGCGGTTGGAGTTGGAGTTCGTTTGTTAGGGCGAGTCGGACGATGCGGGGTCCACCGAGATTCAGGAATCCTGACTTCGCCTTGACCATCAGGTCGACGGAAGGAGCCTGTGCAAAAAGCGTGGTTACGAAAAGTAACGGCCAGGATCGGCGCAGGAGGGATGATGTCATGGTGTGTGCATTCTCGCAATAGGGCCCGAACGGGCTGGATTAGCGAAAAAATATAGAAATTGAGGTTTGCAGAAGCAATCCAAGTAATAATTTCTGATGGAAGATATTACCTGAGGCGGTAAAAAATACCATCGCCATCAACAAACTTCGGGGATGGGTGTTGAAATTTGAACGAAAACAGTGTATTGTTGAAACGGACTCCGCGGCATCCGCTGGTACGGGAGTTGGATATTAGGACACCGAGCTTGGAAACAGAACCGAATAGTTCACTATCCCATAATCAACACTCTGGAGGTTTACAATGGGTCAACAGCAGCTTCTTCTCATCATCCTCGGCGTTATCATCGTCGGTATCGCCATTGCGGTCGGTCTGAGCCTCTTCTCCGCTCAGAGCATCCAGGCAAACAAAGATGCCATGATCAACGACCTGAACAACATCGCGGCGCATGCCTATCAGTTCAAGATCCGTCCTTCCTCGATGGGCGGCGGCAGCGGCGCTTACACGGGCTACTCGATCCCGGTGAAGATGGCCACGAACGAGAACGCGACCTACACCGCCACGGCTGGTGCCGCGAGCGTTGCGATCGTTGCGACCTCCGTTCAGAACTCCACGAACACCATCAACGTCACGGTTGATAGCGATGGTAAGTTGGGGAGCTGGTCGTACGCGGGTGATTTCCAGTAAGCCGTTCCGCAACAGAACAGTAGTACCGATCATCTCCATCCCGGTCCTCGTCGGACCGGGATTTTTTTTGTCCGTCCGCCGGGAACCCGCCGGCGTCCCCCCTCGTCTATACTCTCGATATGCCACCACGAGCAGAGCGGAATGCCTGTCCACAACCAATTCACAGGAGGTAACACCATGAACCAATTTGACAAGTTGATGCTTCGGGTCGCCGCGATTACGCTCGTGGTTGGGGCGTTCGTGGCGACTTCGTTTGCGCAGTCGGCGGAGAAGCCCAAAAAGGAGAAGGCCAAAGGCTGGATCGGCGTCTCCATCCTCAGTATCGCGGAAGAATCCGATGAAGAAGACGCCACGGCACCCGAGGAAGGTGCTCGGGTCGAGAGCGTCGTCAAGAAGAGTCCGGCCGATTCTGCGGGGCTGAAGAAAGGGGACATTGTGATCAATTTCGGCAGCACCGCCATTGCAGAAGCCGAAGACCTCTCGAAAGCCGTGAGCGCAACAACGCCCGGGACGAAGACGACGGTCACCATCATGCGCAACGGCGAGAAGAAGACACTCGGTATCGTTGTCGGCACAATGAAGCCGTCGGTCATCAAGATTCGCAAGCCCGGCTCGCTCGGTGTTGCGATCGCTCCGCCGTTGGGGGACGAGAATGTGATGATCTTCCGCGGGGCTCGGGGCACGCTTGGGATGCAGGTGCGAGAGCTGGGCGAGCAACTGGCCGAGTACTTCGGCGCCCCCAACGGCGAAGGAGTTCTCGTGGAAAGCGTGAAGAAGGAAAGTCCTGCTGAGAAGGCCGGGTTCAAAGCAGGGGACGTCATTGTTCGTGCGGGAAAGAAGTCCGTCGACGAAGTGAGCGACATTCACAAGGCTCTTCAGAAGCTGGAAGCCGGCGATAAGATCGACTTCGAGGTCATCCGAAAGGGAACGAAGAAGGTCTTGTCGGCGACTCTCCCGGAGGCCGACGAGGTGAGCGAAGATGTCTTCCATGTCGCGCCCCGCATGCGATGGTTCCACGGCGACGGAGGATCGTTCGACGATGCCTTGCATCAGTTCAATATCACTATCCCGCATCAGGATGAAAAGGAAATGCAATTCGAGGTCCAACGTCTGCAGAAAGACTTGCAGGAACGTAACTTCGACCTTCAGAAGATGCAGAAGCGCAAGATCCGTGTCTCGGTCGATGACGAAGTGTAGTCATTTGTGACCGACCATCGACGTCCGGCGTACGCAAGGAACCTGCGCCGGACGTTCTTGTTCCTCCCTTGCCTCTCTTGAAACCTTGCCGTACCTTTTTTCAGGAGAGCAAGGACGTGCCGAAGCCCCACACCCCCGATTACCGAAGAATCCTCGACCTGCTGACCGACCTCGTCCTTGTGATGGACAGGGATGGATACGTCATTGCGGCGAATGCGTCTGCCACAGCCGTCCTCGGCGTACAACCGCACGACCGTCCCTACCTCTTGCGGACACTCCTGCCGGTGAGCGAGCACGACCGATGCGACCTGCTGCTGCGGGAATGGACCGACCACCACCCGATCGAGACCCGATTCCTCACAAAGGACGGCGCTGAACTTGACGTCTCGATTGAGGTCCAGCCCCTCGAACCCGGCTCGAACGAATTCCTTGTCGTTTTTGCGCGCGACATCACGAGCCAGAAACAGCGCGATCTCGACTTCCTCCGGTTTTCAAACGTCATTCATCACACCATCAATCCCATCCAGATCACGGATGCGGAAGGGATGATGGTCTATGTGAATCCGGCGTTTGAGCGGATCACGGGGTACTCGAAAGAAGAACTCATCGGAAAGAATCCCCGCATCCTGAACAGCGGCAAGCACCCGGCGGAATTCTGGAGCGGCGTGTGGAAGCACATCGCCATGGGTCAGGTGTGGATGGGGCGCATCGAGAACACGCGGAAGGACGGGACGCCATTCTATAGCGAGCTCGTCATTTCACCGATCGTCGACATGCATGGACACGTCGCGGGATACCTGGGCGCGCATCGCGACATCACCGAGCAGAAGATGCTGGAGCAGCAACTTGTCCGTTCGCAGCGCATGGAGAGCATCGGAACCCTTGCGGCCGGCATCGCGCATGAAGTGGGAAACCCGTTGACCGCCATCTCCTCGCTTGTGCAGGTGATCCAGCGAACGAGCTCCGACCCATTTGCGAAGGAGAAGCTCGAGCTCATTAACAGCCAGGTGAACCGGATCGCGCGCATCATCCGGGAACTCGTCGACTTTTCCCGCCCGTCGACGCACGTCACGAAGCAGACCGAGGTGAACCGCGTCGTCCGCGAGGCGTTGAACATCGTGCAGTACGGGAAGAAGGTCAAGGACATCACCTTCAACATCGCCCTGGCGGAGGACCTTCCCGATATCTCCGTCGTGCCGGATCAAGCAGTGCAGGTGTTCATCAATATTCTGATGAACGCCGTCGACGCGCTCGAGGGGAAGAAGGGGGCGATCACGCTCGCAAGTGCATTGGACGAGCGGATGGTGACGGTGATCATTCGGGATACCGGACGCGGCATCGAGCCGGCGGATCTCGAAAAGATCTTTGAGCCGTTCTACACAACGAAAGCGACCGGGCAGGGAACCGGTCTCGGCTTGTGGGTCAGTTACGGGATCATGAAGAGCTTTGGCGGCGATATCTTCGTCGAGAGCGATCCGGGCAAGGGAAGCACGTTCGCGATCAGTTTCCCCAGGAAGGACAGTTAGATGGTACAGCGACTTCTCGTTGTCGACGATGAGCAGATCATCCGCGAGTCTCTCTCGTTCATCCTGAAGAAAGAGGGATACAGCGTCGAAGACGCGCCGAACGGCCGCGACGCATTGACGCGGCACGAGGCGAATCCGTTCGACATCATCATCACGGATATTGAAATGCCGGAGATGAAGGGGGTCGAACTGCTCCGGCAGATCCGCCAGCGGACGCCGCAGGCCCTCGTCATCATCATCACCGCCTTCGCATCGGTAGAGACGGCCATCCAGGCGCTTCGCGAAGGGGCGTCGGACTACATCCTCAAGCCGATCAACTTTGATGACCTGCTCCACCGGGTGAAGAAGCTGCTTGAATACCGCGCCTTGGCGACTGAGAACTCGCTGTTGCGGCAGGAACTTCAGCGCACGTACGACTTCGACCAGATCATCGGGCAGAGTCAGTCGATGAAGCGGGTCTTCGAGGTCATCCAACGCGTGGCGGCGAGTGAAGGGACCGTGCTGATTACGGGCAAGAGCGGCACGGGAAAGGAACTGGTTGCGCGGGCGATCCATTATAACAGCGGCCGGCGCGAGAAGCGATTTGTCCCCATCAATTGCGGCGCGATCGTCGATACGTTGTTCGAAAGCGAGTTGTTCGGTCACAAGAAGGGGTCCTTCACCGGCGCGACGATGGACAAGGACGGATTGCTCCGTGTTGCGGACGGCGGAACGGTCTTTCTTGACGAGGTGAGCGAGATCCCGCTGCCGCTCCAGGTAAAGCTGCTGCGTGCGCTCGAGCAGCGGGAGATCACACCGGTGGGAATGACGGAACCCATCAACATCGATGTGCGGATCATCGCGGCGACGAACAAAGACCTTCGCAAAGAGATCGAGGAAGGCCGCTTCCGCGACGATCTGTTCTACCGGCTCAACGTGGTGGAGATCGGATTGCCGACGCTCAAAGAGCGACCGGACGACATCCCGGTGCTCGCGCAGCATTTCCTCGAGGCCTTCAAGAAGCAGATGAGCAAGCCCATTCAGGGATTCTCGAACGACGCGATGCGTTCGTTGCTGAATCACAATTGGAAGGGGGAAGTGCGCGAACTCGAGAACGTCGTCGAGCGGGCGGTCATCTTCTGCGACGACGACTTCGTGAAGAACGAGCACCTGCCTGAATACATCCGGCCCGCCGATGATGCGGGAGCAGCCTTCGTTCCCGCGGCGGGGAACTCCCTCAAAGATGCTGTGAAGCAGTTCGAACGCCAGTTCATTCTGCAAACGCTGGCCGCACATCAGCAGAACAAGGAGGTCACAGCAAAGATCCTCGGCGTCAGCCTTTCCTCGCTGTACCGAAAGATCGAGGAGCTTCAGATACCGGCCAAGTAGTCCCGCCCCAGAAATCCTCGATTCTGTTCTAATTTGTAGGAAAGCCTTTCTATCGGCTTTCCCATTTCCAGAAATCCCGCAGTTTCCTGCATCGCGTCCTCCACGTTTCTTCGAAGATTCCCGCTCCGGCGTTTTTCGCCTGCTGGCACATTCCTTGCACAATTTCGCCGGATGCACGATCGTTCGAACTGCATCCGGGGAGTAAAACTATGAAACTCCGTTGGTGGTTGCTTGGCACCGTTGCCGTGGCTGTTGGCGGTGCGTTCTTGTTGTCTCACGTATTGGGTGGCAAAGAGCCGATGCTTTCGTTCGAGAATGACGACGAACAGAAGAGCCTCGGCGAGTTTCCGCCCGTTGTGCCAAACTCGGCGTTCGAAGAGATCGATTTCCTTGCGTAACCGCAGTCCCGAACGCCTTCATGATTCAATCCGCACGTGAAGTGACTCAGCCGCTTCCGCATACCATGGTGCGCCCATCCGGACGTCGCAAACGCGTCCTGGTGTTCAGTCCGGACGCCGACCTTGCCCGGTTCTTGATCCTCAATCTGGAGGACCGGTTCGAGATCGTGCGGGTACACACGCTTGCGGAATTCGAGCAGCACTTCGAAACACCGGCGCCCGATCTCGTGCTGGTGGATTTGTATACGTATTCGGCGGACGTGGTCAAGCAGCTGGACATCGTCCGCCGTCATGCAGATGCAGTACCCATCATCGTGTTGCGCGCCTACGTGTCTCTGTCTCCTGAAACGGATCGAGCGATTGAAGAGATGGCCGATCACGTTTTCTACAAGCCGGTAGACGTGGAACTGATCACACAAGCGATTGAAGGTCGGTTGAAGTGAGAGGGTGCTGGAGAGCGTGTTTGTGAGCATTGTGCGTTCAGTACAGGAGTAAGACCCGCCGGGTTGCCGCACGCGGCGATGGAACTGCGAACGAGTTCCCATCACCGAAACAGGTGCGCCCGTGAAAACCTTTGTGTTGGAGCGCCAGGGATTTAACGCGCTCTTTGATGCGCTCAAGCGTCGGGGGTATTCGATCCTTGGGCCGACCGTCCAGGACAGCGCCATCGGGTACGGCCCGCTGAGCAGTGTGGACGACCTTCCCATCGGCTGGACCGAAGAACAATCCAACGCGCATTATCGCCTCAAGCGCCGCGACGATTCGGCCTTATTCGGCTACACAGTTGGGCCGAAATCCTGGAAGCAGTTCCTCTTTCCCCCCATCCACCCTCTCTATACCCGCCAGCGAACCGGCAAAGGATTCGCCCCGCCCGGCAAGAACGGCTCCGCGGAAGAAGAAAGGAAGCTCGCCTTCATCGGCGTCCGCTCCTGCGAACTCAGCGCCCTGCTCATTCAGGATCAGGTGTTTCTGGGCGGACCGTACGCGGACACGTACTATCGCACCACGCGCGCCAATGTCTTTGTGGTCGCCGTGAATTGCACGCATGCCGCTTCGACCTGTTTCTGCGCTTCGATGGAGACGGGCCCCCGGGCGACGCGGGGATACGACCTTGCGTTGACCGAGATCATCACCCGCAAGCGTCATTACTTCCTCGCGGAGGTCGGTTCCGACCGCGGCATGAACGTGTTGAAAAGCCTGCCGAATGAGGAAGCGAGCGCGGACGAGATCAAGGAAGCGAAGGAACAAATCGAGCAGGCATCGCGACAGATGGGACGCTCTGTAACGACGGCGGGATTGAAGGATCTCTTGTATCAGAACTCCGAACATCCGCGGTGGGAGCGAACGGCGCAGCGGTGCCTCAGCTGCGCAAACTGCACGATGGTCTGTCCGACCTGCTTCTGCTCGACCGTTGAAGACGTCACGGACTTGGCGGGTGCGAATGCCACACGCGTGCGTAAATGGGACTCGTGCTTCACGCTGGAGTTTTCGTACATCCATGGTGGGAGCGTGCGGACATCCACCCGTGCGCGCTATCGCCAGTGGCTCACACACAAGTTCGCATCGTGGGTCGATCAGTTCGGGACGTTCGGGTGCGTCGGATGCGGGCGGTGCATTACGTGGTGCCCCGTCGGGATCGATGTCACGGAAGAAGTGCGTGCCATTCAGGACGGACAATCAGCAGAATAACAGTTCACGATTCGACGGAGGATATCGATGGAAAATCTGGAATCCATTCTCGCGGAACATCCGTTCTTTCAGGGACTCAAAGAAGACCACCTGAATCTCATCGTGGGATGTGCGTCGAACGTCCGATTCGATGCGGGGAAGTACATCCTGCGGGAGGGGGAAGAAGCGAACACCTTCTACCTGCTCCGGTTTGGGAAGGTCGCGCTTGAACTGGTCACGCCGAACAAGGGAGCGATCATCATCGAAACGCTCGACCAGGGGGACATCCTTGGCTGGTCGTGGCTGATTCCACCCTACATGTGGCGATTCGATGCCAAAGCGATCGAACTGACCCGGGCCATCGCGATCGATGGGAAATGTCTTCGCCGCAAGGTCGAAGCCGATCACGATCTCGGCTATGAAATCATGAAGCGCTTCTCTGAATTGCTGTCGAAGCGTTTTGAAGCTACTCGTTTCCAACTCCTGGACATGTATGGCAACCGTCCCTGAAGTACGGTCCGAAGCGACCGCCGAAGCCGTCAATCCGATGAACCCGGATCCATTCGTGATCCGCCGGGTGAAACGGGAGACGGAAGATACATTCACCGTTGAGCTGGAACCGCAGGGAGCGCAGAAGGATTTTCGGTTCGCCCCCGGTCAGTTCAACATGATCTATGTGTATGGGGTCGGTGAGATTCCCATTTCGATCTCGGGCGATCCGGCCGACACAAAGCGGCTTGTGCACACGACCCGGGCAGTCGGTACGGTCACCAAGGCGATGGACAAGTTGCGCCGAGGGGATGTGCTGGGAATTCGCGGACCATACGGAATTCCTTGGCCGATCGACAAGGCTATGGGCCAGGATGTCGTGTTCGTGGCCGGAGGCATCGGTCTTGCTCCTCTGCGTCCTGCGTTGTATCACGTCGTCACCCATCGTGAGCGGTTTGGGAAGGTGGTTCTCCTCTATGGCACTCGATCGCCGGCGGACATCCTCTTCCGCGAGGAACTGGAGAATTGGCGCGCCCGCTTCGATCTCGACGTCTATGTCACGGTCGACCGTGCCATGAGCGGGTGGAAGGGGAATGTCGGCGTGGTGACCAACATGATCCCCAAGGCGCCGTTCGATCCGCGAAACGCCGTCGCCATGGTTTGCGGACCGGAGGTCATGATGCGCTTCACGGCATCGGAACTGCTGAAGCGTGGCGTGGATCAGAACAGCATCTACGTCTCGATGGAACGCAACATGAAGTGCGGGATCGGGCTGTGCGGACACTGTCAATTCGGACCCGTTTTCATCTGTAAGGACGGTCCTGTCTTCCCGTATCCGCAGATCAAAGACATGCTTCTCAAGTGGGAGATCTGACATGGCTGCGAAACGAAAGCCGAAACTTGCCGTCTGGAAGTTCGCCTCTTGCGATGGATGCCAATTGAGCCTGCTGGATTGCGAAGATGAACTGCTCGAGATCGTCCGGCATATTGAGATCGCGAACTTTCTCGAAGCCTCCCGCGCGGTCATGAAGGGACCGTATGACGTCTCTCTCGTCGAGGGTTCCATTACGACGCCGCATGACGCGGAGCGCATCCACGCGGTCCGGCGCCAATCGAAAGTGCTCATCACGATCGGCGCGTGCGCGACCGCTGGCGGCATCCAGGCGCTGCGGAACTTCAAGGACGTCAAGCAATTCATCAGTGCGGTGTATGCGCACCCGCGATACATTGAGACGCTCAACAAGTCAACCCCGATCGCGGATCACGTGTATGTTGATTTTGAGTTGCGCGGGTGTCCGATCAACAAGGGCCAGCTTGTGGAGGTCATTAGTGCGTTCCTGAACGGCCGGAAGCCGAATATCCCGTCCTATGCCGTGTGTGTCGAATGCAAACGGCGGGGGATCACCTGCGGTCTTGTCGCACACGGCCCCACCTGTCTCGGTCCGGTCACGCAGGCCGGCTGTAATGCGCTCTGTCCATCCTACCATCGCGGATGCTTCGGGTGTTTCGGACCCAAGGAAACGCCGAACACCTCCTCGCTGAGCGAATATTGGAATGAGCTCGGCGTGCAGAGCGATGAATTGGTCCGGTTGTTCCGTGGATACAATGCATATGCGGAGGCGTTCCGCAAGGAGAGCGAAGCCAATGAAAAGTAGAACGCTCAAGGTCGATGCGCTCGCGCGTGTGGAAGGCGAGGGAGGACTCACCATCAAGGTCGTTGGCGGCAAGGTGCAGGATGTGTTGGTGCGCATCTATGAGCCGCCCCGGTTTTTCGAGGCGTTCCTGCGTGGCCGTATGTATTCGGAAGTCCCCGATATCACCGCACGCATCTGCGGGATCTGCCCCGTCGCGTACCAGATGAGCTCCGTCAATGCGATGGAAGATGCGTTCGGAACGCGCGTCTTCGGTTCGCTCCGGGCACTCCGCCGGTTGCTCTACTGCGGCGAGTGGATCGAGAGCCACGCGCTGCACGTCTTCTTCCTTCACGCCCCCGATTTTCTGGGCTACGAAGATGCCATCCGGATGGCGAAGGATCATGGTCCTACCGTCCAGCTGGCACTGCGTCTGAAGAAACTGGGGAACGAGATCGTCCGCGTCGTGGGCGGACGGGAAATTCACCCGATCAATGTCCGCGTCGGCGGTTTCTATAAGGTGCCGACGAAGGCGGAACTGCAATCGCTCGTCGAAGAACTGAAATGGGCGATCGACGCGTCAATGCAGAGCGTGAAATTCACTGCGAAACTTCCATTCCCGGACTTTGAACGCGACTACGAGTTCGTGTCGTTACGGCATGAACAAGAATATCCCATGGCCGACGGTCGCATCGTATCGAACAAGGGATTGAACATCTCGGTTCAGGAATACGAGCAGTTCTTCATCGAGGATCACGTCGAACATTCGAATGCGCTCCACTCGGTCATCAAGGAACGCGGTCCGTTCCACGTGGGCCCGCTCGCGCGGTTCAATCTCAACTTCGATCGTCTCTCGCCGATGTGCCAGGATGCGGCGAAGATCGCCGGGATCGCAAAAGGCACGCGCAATCCCTTCAAGAGCATCATCGTCCGCGCCATCGAGACCCTCTACGCATGCGAAGAAGCGCTCCGCATCGTCAAGGAGTATGAACCCCCGTCGCAACCGGCCGTCGATGTCCAGCCGCGTCCGTCCATCGGATACGGTGCGACCGAGGCACCGCGGGGCATGCTCTACCATCGATACCGGCTGGATGAACGGGGACTGGTCGTGGACGCGAGGATCGTTCCCCCGACCGCCCAGAATCTTCGGACGATGGAGCAGGATCTTCGAGAATTCGTTCCTCCCCGGCTCAAGATGTCGACGCAACGGCTCACGTGGCAATGTGAACAGGCGGTCCGCAATTACGATCCGTGCATTTCCTGCGCAACCCACTTTGTCCAGCTGGATATTCAATAGGAGGCTGAGGAATGGCGAAGATCCAGGATCTGCTGGCCTATCTGGAGAAGAACAACATCCGTTTCGAAGTGATCGCCCATTCGCCGGCATACACGGCACACAGCGTGGCGACCGTCGTCCATGCTCCCGACCGGCTCATCGCCAAAACGCTGGTCGTGAAGGCGGACGGACGGTTCGTAATGGTGGTGCTCCCGGCCGATCACCGGATCGACGATCATGCCATCCGTTCGTTCCTCGGTGTGCGACATGTCTCGCTTGCCCATGAGGATGACCTCAGCCAGATCTTTCCGGATTGCGAGGTCGGTGCGATGCCGCCGTTCGGCAATTTGTACGGATTGCAGGTGGTCGTGGATTCGTCGCTGACGGGCGATGACGAGATCATCTTCAACGCATGCACGCACACGCATGCCGTCCGACTGAAGACCGCAGACTATCTTCGACTGGTCCGCCCGTTCGTAGTGTCGGTCGTTCATGCCACGCACCTTGAGGAGTTGGAGTAGGAATGCCCGTCGGCCCGTCGGTGAAGCCGTTGGTCATCGGCGTGGGGAATGTGTTCCGTGGCGACGACGGCGCAGGACCGACGGTCGCTCGGCAGTTGCGAGCGATAGTGCTGGAGGCAGACATCGTTGAGGAATCCGGTGAAGGGGCGACCCTGATCGGATTGTGGAGCGGGAGAGAGCGTGTGTTTGTTGTTGATGCTGTTGTTTCAGGAGCGGACGCGGGAACGATATTTCGGTTCGACGCGCACGCAGAAGAGCTCCCGGGCGTGTTTGCGAGACTTTCATCGCATGCGTTTGGGGTCCAGGAAGCAATCGAGCTTTCGCGATCATTGGGTCAACTGCCCTCCCGATTGATCGTGTACGGGATTGAAGGGCGGACATTCGAGACCGGCGCAACGATGTCAGAGCCGGTCCGCCGCTCCGCAGAAGTCGTGGTGAAGCGTATTAGCGAGGAACTTCGGTCGGTGTGACCGGTTGCGCGCGGTCGTTCGCAGGAGACCGTCGCATGTCATTGCCTACTCCCCCCGCTGTGCAGTCAGACGATGGGGCTTCGATCGAATCGATGAAGCAAGTCGTCCGGCGCATCAAATTCGAGTCGGAACTCGACCTTGAGTTCGGAGAGCGAGTCGCCGCCAAAGCCTACGGACAGAAGCTCCTCAGCTGCATCCAATGCGGCACGTGCAGCGCCACCTGTCCGCTGAGCCATTACATGGATTACACGCCGCGGAAGATCATCGCGATGACGCGCGAAGGATTCCGCGAAGAAGTTCTCAACAGCCTCACCATCTGGTTGTGCTCCTCCTGCTATGCCTGCCAGGTCCAGTGTCCGCGTCAGATCCACATCACCGACGTGATGTATGCGCTCAAACGCGAGGCCATCTCGCTCGGATTCTACCCCCGTCGTCTCCCGATCCCCGTTCTTGCCCGTGAGTTCTTCAAACGTGTGTTGAAGGATGGACGGAACACCGAAAGCTGGCTCCTCATCAGCCTGTATCTGCGTACGAATCCCTTCCGGATGCTCAAAGAAGCGATGCTTGGTTTGAGGCTGTTCGTGCGGGGACGTCTGACGGTGGGCCGTGAGCGTGTGCGGCGGCGTGATCAGTTGCGAGCGATCCTGACACCGGAACGACCGAAGAACGGAGGGCTGGTGAAATGACCTATCTCTATTATCCGGGTTGTTCCTTGCGGAGTACCGGACGCGCATACGAGGAATCGCTGCTTACCGTCTTCCGCGCCCTAGAGATCCCGCTGAAGGAATTGGACGATTGGAATTGTTGCGGCGCGACATCGTACGTTTCGATCGACGAAACGGATGCGTTCGCGTTGGCAGCGCGCAACCTCGCGCTCGCGGAAGCACAGTCCTCCGATGGGTCGGTCCAGTTGATCGCTCCCTGCAGTGCCTGCTATCTGGTCCTCTCGAAGACCGAGCGATACCTCGAGGATTATCCCGACGTGAATGCAAAGATCAATGCGGCGCTTGATCGTGCGGGGCTGCGCTATCACGGCAAGGTCGATGTCCGCCATCCGCTCGACGTCCTGGTGAACGATTTTGGTCTGGAGAAGATCGCCAAGCGTATCAAGCATCCGCTGACGGGACTGGAAGTTGCCTGCTATTACGGCTGCCAAACCGTGCGGCCCTTTGCGACGTACGATCATCCCCAGTATCCCGAGACGATGGACAAGATCGTCAAGGTTTTGGGCGCGGAACCGATCGACTGGCCCCTGAAGACGCGCTGCTGCGGCGGGAGTCTCACTGGGACGATCCAGGAAGCGGGGCTCCGACTGAACCGTGCCCTGCTGAAGGAGGCGAAAGGGCGCGATGCCGACTTGGTGGCGACGTGCTGTCCGCTGTGTCAGCATAATCTTGAGTGCTATCAGCCACGGATCAACCGAATGTACGATGAGGATATTGACATTCCGGTCGCCTATTTCACCCAGTTGATGGGTATTGCGTTGGGGTGCGACGAGCGGGAACTGGGGATGCACCGCCTGATGAAGAAGCCGTCGTTGAAGCACATCATGCATCCGAAAGGAGCGTCGGCAAATGCCTGGTAAGCAAACGAACGGCGAGATTCGCATCGGTTTCTACGTGTGTCATTGCGGACACAACATCGGGCAGACCGTGGACGTCAAGGCCGTCGCGGCGTACGCGGAGAAGCTTCCGCACGTCGTGGTCGCCCGCGAATACAAATACATGTGCTCCGATCCGGGACAGGAGTTGATCGGCGAGGATGTTCGCGCCAGCAAGCTCAACCGGATCATCGTCGCTTCCTGTTCGCCACTGCTGCATGAACACACCTTTCGCACCGCGGTCGAGAAGGCCGGTCTCAATCCATTCTTTTTCCAGATGGTGAACATCCGGGAGAACGTCTCCTGGGTGCACACGGATACTGCGGCGGCGACGCAGAAGGCGAACGATCTCGTCCGCGCGGCCGTTCATCGCGTTGCGCACCACGTCCCGCTCGAGAAGAAGCATGTCGCGATCGATCCCGCCGTGCTCGTCGTTGGCGGAGGGATCGCCGGTATCCACGCGGCATTGACGCTGGCGAACGCGGGAAAGAAGGTGACGCTGGTCGAGCGTGAAGCGACCATCGGCGGCCACATGGCGAAGTTCGACAAGACCTTCCCGACGCTGGATTGCGCGGCCTGCATTCTCACGCCGAAGATGTCGCAGGTGAAGAATCATCCCAATATCACGCTCTGGACCTACTCCGAAGTCGCGAGCGTGGAAGGATTCGTCGGCAACTACACGGTACGCGTCCGGCGCAAGCCACGCTACATTAACGAGGAACTCTGCGTTGGCTGCATGGAGTGCATCGAGAAATGCGTGTACAAGGAAGGGAAGACCTCCGATGAGTTCAATGTCGGGTTGAGCAAGCGGAAGCCGGTGTACATTCCGTTCCCCCAGGCGACGCCGCAGGTGGTTCTCATCGATCCCGAGGTCTGCATCGAATTCAAGTCGGGAAAGTGCAAGAAGACCTGCGTTGAGGCGTGCGACCGCGACGCCATCGACTTCAAGCAGAAGGAAACGGTGGAGGAGATCCGCGTCGGGACGATCATCCTGGCGACCGGGTTCAAGACATTCGATGCGCGGCGCGTGCCGGTGTACGGATACGGAAAGTACCCGAACGTCTACACGTCGCTCGAAGTGGAACGGCTCGTCAACGCATCCGGTCCGACCGGCGGCGAACTCATCCTCCGCGACGGGCGAAGGCCGAAGACGGTCGGGATCATCCATTGCGTTGGATCGCGGGACAAGAACACGAACCGCTGGTGCTCGCGGACCTGCTGCATGTATTCGTTGAAGCTTGCGCATTTGCTGAAGGAGCACACGGACGCCGAGGTGTACAATTTCTACATCGACATCCGTGCGGCGGGAAAGACGTACGAGGAGTTCTACGACAAGCTTCTTGAAGAGAACATCCATTTCATCCGCGGACGCGTCGCGGAAGTCACGGACTGGGCCGTTCGGCCGTCGGAAGAGGGGAGGCTCGTCATCCGTGCGGAGGACACCATGATCGGCATTGTGCGGCGTGTTCCGGTCGACATGGTCGTTCTTGCCGTGGGAATGGAACCGCAGACGGATGCGGGCGACGTGCGCCGACTGTTCAACATTTCTTGCTCCACGGAGGGGTTCTTCCTCGAGCGGCATCCCAAGCTCGCGCCGGTGGATACGTTCACCGACGGGATCTTTATCGCGGGCGCGTGTCAGGGACCGAAGGACATCCCGGACAGCGTTGCGCAGGCGGGGGCGGCAGCGGCGCAGGCGTTGGCGCTGATCGACAGGGGAGAGATCGAACTCGAGCCGAACACCGCGTATGTGGAAGCGGAGCTCTGTTCGGGATGCAAGACATGTCTTGGACTCTGCCCGTATCACGCCATCACGCGAAACGAGGAACTGAAGAAAGCGGAGATCAACGAGGCGCTGTGCAAGGGGTGCGGCACATGCGTGGCCGGCTGCCCCTCCGGCGCCATCCATCAACATCTATTTGAAGACGACATGATCTTCAGCGAACTGTCCGGGCTGCTGGAACCGCAACCGGCGGACTGCTGCTGACGCGGAGGAATGACTGCATGAACGAACAACAACCCCAACCCGCACCTTCCTGGGAACCGCGCATCGTCGCGTTCTTCTGCAACTGGTGCACGTACACGGCGGCGGACCTGGCCGGCGTTTCCCGTCTGCGCCACGCTCCCAACGCGCGCATCATCCGTGTCATGTGTTCTGGCCGCGTGGATCCGCAATTCATTCTTGAAGCATTCGCGCGCGGCGCCGACGGAGTTCTGCTCGGCGGATGCCATCCGGGCGATTGCCATTACATGGAAGGGAACTACAAGACCCTTCGACGGATGGAGCTGCTGAAGCGCATGCTGGCGCAGTTCGGCATCGAAGAGCAGCGGTTTCGGCTCGAATGGATCTCCGCCTCCGAAGGAGAGAGGGTGAAGACCGTGATCAACGAGATGACCGAGCAATTGCGCACGCTCGGGCCTCTGGCACTGCCCCGGCGATTCGCGGATTGGGATAAGGAACTTGAGCCCTTGGCACACGCGCTCGCGTCAACGGAGGAGGCTGCCCATGCCTGAGAAGCCCAAGGTTGGATTCTACTGGTGTGCGTCGTGTGGTGGCTGTGAGGAATCGGTCGTCGACCTCGCCGAACAGATACTTGATGTCGTCGCAGCGGTCGATATTGTCTTCTGGCCGGTCGCGATGGACTTCAAGAAATCCGACGTCGAGGCGATGCCGGACAATGCGATGGCGGCGGTCTTCATCAATGGCGCCATACGGACGACCGAGCAGGAAGAGATGGCGCGCCTTCTCCGAAAGAAGAGCGCGGTGGTCGTTGCATACGGTTCCTGCGCACATCTTGGCGGCATTCCGGGATTGGCGAATTTGGTGACGCGACAGGAGATCCTTTCGTTCGTCTATGGCGACGCGCCCTCCAACCAGAACGCCGAACACATTCAACCCCAGCGCACCATCGGAACGAATGGCGCGGCGGTTCATCTTCCTGCTTTCCATGAGACCGTCCGCACGTTGGATCAGGTGATCTCGGTTGATTACTACCTGCCGGGCTGTCCTCCAACGCCCAAATTGCTCGCCGATGCGGTGACCGCATTGTTGAGCGGGACATTGCCTCCGAAGGGAAGCGTTCTTGCACCCGATACCGCATTGTGCGACGAATGCCCGCGGAAGGAATCGAAGCCAAACGACCTGGTGCTCGAGGCGTTCCATCGTCCGCATCAGAAAGAGGTCGATCGCGATCTATGCTTGCTTGCGCAAGGGATCGTTTGTCTCGGGCCCGCGACGCGCAGCGGCTGCGGTGCGCTTTGTGTCGACGGGAACATGGCTTGTACAGGCTGCTTCGGTCCGACCTCGCACGTACGCGATCAGGGAGCAAAGATCCTGTCGGCGGTCGCGTCCGGCATGGCGGCGAGGGAATCCGATGCCATCAAGGTAGCGCTGGAGGGCATTCCCGATCCTGCGGGGTCGTTTTACCGCTATTCCGTTCCTGCATCGTTGCTGCGCAAACGGATCGATCATTGAAGAGGAAGAGTATGAGAACACGTGAGGTGATCGAAGCGGTCCTGGGATCGAAGCGGCTGGCAATGATCGGTGTGTCGCGGGATTCACGGAGCTTTGCGAACAGCGTGTACCATGCCTTGAAACAACGGGGATACACGGTCGTTCCCGTGAATCCTCATGCGACCGTCATCGAAGGAGATCAGAGCTTCAAATCGGTCACTGCGATCCCCGGGACGATCGACGCCGCGCTGATATTCCTTCCTCCACCGGTAGCGGCAACAGTGCTTCCGGAGATCGCCGAAGCGGGCATCAAGCGCGTCTGGTTTCAGCAAGGAACGGAATCTTCGAAGGCGCTCGAGTTTTGCGCCGCGAACGGGATCGAGGTGGTTGCAGGGGAATGCGTTCTGATGTTTCTGGAGCCGCTCG
>JBFYQI010000350.1:0-5001 GCA_041302875.1 Ignavibacteria bacterium | reverse complement strand
TCGATGCTTCGGGAAGCTCATCCGAAGCGACGAGAGCGATTCGCGCGGAGATTCAGCAGTACATGCAAACCACGCTTGGCGTCTCGTTCGACTATGCCCTCGATCAGAACTGGCCGAATCCATTCAATCCATCGACGACCATTCGATTCAGCGTTCCCGAGAACGTGTCGAATGCGTCCCTCACGATCGTGAATCTGTTGGGTCAAACGGTGTGGCAGAAGGAATTCTCGACATTGCAGGCCGGGCGTCATTCGGTCGTTTGGAATGGAGAGACCGTAAGCGGCGGTCGAGCGGCAAGCGGCGTGTATCTGTACAAAATGAGCGCGGGGCCCTATCTGTCCGTCAAGCGCATGACATTACTGAAGTAAACGGGAGAGATGACGATGAAGATTCGTTCGATGATCGCGTTGGTGGTTCTCGGATTGTCCATGGCGGGATGCGGAAGTGATTCGTCCGTTGATCCCGCTCCGCCTCCAACCGTTGACGAATGGGCATTTCCACTAAGCACGTCAAAGTTTGCTGTTTCGCTGTACAGCACGGCCTCGACCGTTGCCCTGAACGGCACGTCGGACGTTCGCGTCGTGTTATATAACGTGACGAGTCTCTTCGGTGCCGCGATCGAGATCACCGTACCCCAGGATTCTCTGGAAGTGACGGAGGTGGTGCAGGGGAAGGTATTCCCGACGACGAGCGACGCGCTGATCGTTTCGCAGATCGACGCGACGAATAAGAAGGTCAGTTATGGGATAACGTTGAAGGCAGGAAACACAACGACATTCAGCGGAAGCAATGTCGTCTTCAAGATGAAGGTGAAAGGGAAGATCGCCGGACCGGTCAATGTGCGGGTCAACCGTTCAGCCCTGGAACTCAAGAACTCCGCCGGCCAACCCATCACCAACTTCGCCAGCATCGGAGTGGAGAATCTTGCACTGACAGTTCAGTAACGGAGCAGTTATCAGTAATCAGCAGTCAGTGGTCAGGAGGTGCCGGCTTCCCAATCACTAATCATCACTCAACAATCTACAATAGAAAAGGCCCCGAAGTCATCCTCCGAGGCCTTTTCATTTCAATCTGCAATCAACAATCAACAATCTGCAATTGTTGGGGTGATTACATCTCCTCCGCGGCGGTGCGCTGCGCGCGTCGGATGGCTTTAGCGAGTTTCATCCGTTTCTTGACGGAAGGTTTGGTGTAGAAGGCGCGCTTCTTCACTTCCTTCAGGATGCCCGACCGCTCGTACTTCTTCTTGAAACGGCGGATAGCACGGTCGATGGGTTCGTTCTCGCCGATGATGATGCCAACCACGTAATCACCTCCTTATTGGACTTCTCCCGTTGGCGCGGGATCTTCAGTGACTTCCTCGTATAGGTCGCCGGTGACGTTCTCAAGCAGACGGCGTTCGCCGACCTTTTCGAAGGAAACGATGATGGAATGGGTTCCGTTTGAAGTCTTGTCTTTGCGCACAACCCGGCCGACATCGTCCAGGTCTGCATGATAAATGTGTTCCCCGATGGTGAATACCCGTTCTTTCCCATACGGCGTGCATTGGTCCCTGGTCACCACGGGCGGAGCCGCTTTCTTGCCTTTTTCGAGCGAAAGCGTCAGCAAAGCACTATGCTTGCATCGCGTGCATCGGTACCAGGAGCGCTGGGCGCCATCCGGTGCGGCTCCCTCCATCGCCCCGACAAACTCCATTTTCGTCTCTTTGTGGCAATATGCACAATCGTGAGTGATGAACTTCGATTTTGCCATGGCGCCAAGCTCCTATAGAAACCTTCGCGCGAGACGGTCTGCGGAATTCGGGACGGACGCGCAACATTCATAGTACGGAAAATGCGCCAAGGAGTCAAGGAATCGATTATTTTTGACATTTCGGCATTTTTTGGCTATAATAACGGCTCGTTTGATGTCCAATGTGGTGCATAAAGGGCAGAGTGTGGCTTCGAACCGCGCGCATCATGCGTCCAAGAGCAATCGCTTCACGATCGTTTTCGCCCGGGAAGAGGACGCAACGAATGCCAGGTCGTTCCGCATCGCACCGTGGCTTCTGGCGGTGACTGCATCCGCCGGCGCTTTGGTGATCGGAATCGTGTTCTATCTCATGGTGACGTTGACGCCGATTGCAACGCTGATCCCGCTGCCGAATCCTGTGCTCGAGAACAAGTTCGGAGGAGAACTTCTCTCCCTGAATCAGCGCGTCATGGCGATGATGGAAGAGATGGTTCAGCTCCGCGCGTACAATGTCAAGTTGAGAACGGCGCTCGGGGAACGTCTCCCAGCCGCGGACAGCATCGTTGCGGCGTCGGAGCTCCCGAACGTCCGCGAGCAGGATCACGGTGAACAGCATCTTGGCATGGACGCAGGTCTGGCGACGTCTGCCACGGTATTCGATGCTGTCCATCCATTGTCCGTGACAACCGTCGATCGGAGTGTCGCAGTCGCGTTCCCTGCAATTCTCCCCGCGCAAGGCTACATCACACGGGGCTACGGTCCGGAGGAAAACCATTACGGTCTTGATATTGCCGCGAAGGTGGGAACGCTCGTCTCCGCATCAGCGGACGGCTCCGTGATCTACACGGGATGGACCGAAGAGGACGGCAATGTTCTCATCCTGGCGCACGGTGGCGGTTTCGTGACGGTCTACAAGCACAATCAATCCGTGCTTCGCGCGGTGGGTGCACAGGTCAAGCGGGGCGAGGCGATCGCGACCGTCGGCAACACGGGGCGCACAAGCCTCGGACCTCATCTTCATTTTGAAATCTGGAAGGACGGCCAGCAGGTCGATCCGGCGCACTACGTGATCAATCTTGCCCTGTGAGTGAAAGGAATTCCTGATGAAATCTGACCCCGTGAAGGATCTCAATCTCATCGGCGCCGGAACAGTGGTGGAAGGAAAGATTCGCAGCCAGGGGAGCATGCGGGTCGACGGAAAGCTGATCGGCGATCTGAATGTGAGCGAATCGGTCGCGGTCGGATTGACCGGCGAAGTGGAGGGGAATATCAGTGCGAAGAATGTCACGGTTGGGGGAAAGATCCGCGGGTCGGTCAATGCGTCGGAGAAGATCGTGTTTGAATCGCGATCGGTCGTCCGGGGCGATGTCCGGGCGGCGAAATTGGTGATCGACGAAGGAGCCCTCTTCGATGGACGCATCTCGATGTCCGAGCGGGCGACGTCTGAAGTGCGTCACTGACGGGCATGAAGGCGAATGGAACCTACCGGGAGCTCGCACCGTTTCTGACGCTGGGATTCCAGCTGGCGAGCGCTGTCGTGATTCTGTTCTTCGTCGGACGATGGGTGGATGCGACATTCGGGAGCTCTCCCTTCGGGCAGTTGGCAGGCGTGCTGTTCGGTGTGATCGGAGGAATGTGGAAGTTCTTCCATGCGGTGAATGCGATGAACCGGCGCTCTGAACCCCCCGAGAACGATCGCACATGAAGATCGACTGGCAGTTCTTGCGCTTGGTGGCGGTCTGTTTCATCGGTGCGGCGGCGCTGGCCGCGTATCCGCTTTCAGAGTTTGCCACGCCTCATGTTACGAAGAGCGTGGTAGCGGGGGGGATCATGAGCATCCTCAATCTCTTGTTGGGGTATGGTGCGATCGAATTGTCGTTCGGGAAATCGCACACGACATTCCTCAAGTTCGTTCTGGGAGGGATGGTTGTCCGGCTGGGGATCATGTGGGCGGTGCTGCTGATCCTGCTCCGGATCTACGAGTTCCATTCCGCCTCGTTGATGTTGACATTGATGTTCTTCTATGTGATGAATCTGGTCCTGGAGATCTACTATCTCCAGAAGCGCATTCAAACGAAAATGTGAGTTGAGCGTTCAATGATGGGTCCCTTGATTGGCCTGATCGGAGTGACGGGAAGCGAACCCGCGAGCGGTACCGGACGCGCGGCCGTCGACACGGCGCATGCTGTTGCGCATGGCGGCGGACACGGCGAGGAATTCGACTTCATGCACTTGCTGGACCACATGAAGGACTCGCGCGAGATCGAGATCCCGTTCGGCCATGTGACGCTCCCGCAGTTTCCCCCGGTCGAGATCGGCGGCATGATGATCGACCTTTCCCCGACGAAGCACGTCTTCTTTCTCCTGCTTGCCGGTCTCCTGCTCGTGATCGCCGCCATCGCTGTGGCGCGTTCCTACCGGAAGGGCCCGGTGCCGACCGGATTCACCAACCTCATCGAAGTGCTCATCGTCTTCATCCGCGACGAGGTTGCGCTCCCGAACATGGGACCGGGGGGAATGAAGTACATCCCGTATCTGCTCACGACCTTCTTCTACATCCTGCTCATGAATCTCGCGGGGCTGGTTCCCTACGGTGCCACCGCGACCGGGAACATCATGGTCACGGCGGGGTTGGCGAGCATCGCCTTCGTCATGATCCAGGTCGCGGCGATCCGCGCTCAGGGGGTCAAGCATTACATTGCGCACCTGACGGGCGGTGCCCCATGGTATCTCTGGCTCATCATGATCCCGATCGAGATCCTGGGACTATTCACCAAGCCGTTCGCGCTCTGCATGCGGTTGTTCGCGAACATGTCCGGCGGTCACATCGTCTTGCTGTCGCTGTTCGGATTGATCCTGATGTTCCGCTCCTATGTGGTCGGCGCGATGACGATCCCGTTTGTGGTCGGCATCAGCATGCTTGAGCTCTTTGTCGCATTCCTGCAGGCGTACGTGTTCACGATGCTGACCGCGCTGTTCATGGGATTGGGCATGCAGGTGGAGCATCACGAGGAAGATCATCATTGAACATGCAATCGTTCGGTCATTCACGTCACTCTTACAGTTCAATAACGAGGAGAAGTTACTAATGGAAGCAACAGCCGTCGCATACCTTGCCGCCGGATTTGGAGCAGGCCTTGTCGTGTTGGGTGCCGCGTTCGGGATCGGCAAACTCGCCGCCGCAGCCATGGATGCCAGCGGACGTCAGCCGGAGGTCGCCCCGCAGGTTCGGGTCTCCATGCTGATCGCCGCCGCGCTCATCGAAGGCGC
>JBFYQI010000342.1:0-2839 GCA_041302875.1 Ignavibacteria bacterium | reverse complement strand
CGATGCCGCGGCGTTCACGGCGGCGCGTGGATTCCCTCCCGGTCTTGCGTTCATTCTTGTCGGTGACAATCCGGCTTCTCAGTCCTACGTCCGCTCCAAAGGAAAGGCGTGCGCGGAACTTGGGTTTCATTCCGTTACGGAGACCATGCCGACGGACACGAGCGAGGCGGACGTTCTCCGGAAGATCGAAGAGTTCAATCAGGACAGACACATCCACGGCATTCTCGTACAACTCCCCTTGCCGAAGCAGATCAATGAGCAGAACGTGATCCAAGCGATCGATCCGCACAAGGACGTTGACGGCTTTCATCCGTTCAACGTCGGGCAACTGGTGATCGGTGAAGAGACGTTGTTCCCGTGCACACCGGCAGGAATTCAGGAGCTGCTGGTGCGTAGCGGCAACGACCCGTCGGGAAAGCATGTCGTGGTGGTCGGCCGCAGCAACATCGTAGGAAAGCCGATCGCGAATATTCTCTTGCAGAAGAAGCCCGGGGCCAACGCGGTCGTCACGATCGCGCACACGGGTGCAAAGGATCTCGCGCAGTTCACGAAGCAAGCGGACATTCTCATTGCGGCGATCGGACGAGCGAAAGCGATCACGCGTGAGATGGTGCGCGAAGGTGTCGTGGTGATCGACGTGGGGATCAATCGAATTGATGATCCGTCGTCGCCGAAAGGGAGCCGGCTTGTCGGGGACGTTGATTTCGATTCTGTTGCCCCGATCGCGAAGGCCATTACGCCAGTCCCCGGAGGCGTTGGACCGATGACGATTGCGATGCTGATGAAGAACACATTGAAGGCGGCAGAAAGACAGGAGGCAAGCCGGAAGGCATAAATCAAAGGTCAGAAGGATGCAGGCAACCAACCCGCACACCCACCCACTCGCGCACCCGATTTTACCCATTTTTCCGCGGTTTTTGACGTTTTTCAAGTTTTCCCCTCCTCCGGGAACTTATTGCGTTTTCCGTCCGTTAAAACGTGTGAATCGTCCAAATCGGGCGTCACGTTCTAATCGCTCAGGTGAACAATGAAATCGTCTTATTCGACTGCGGACCTTGCTCGGATTCTGGAGGTCAACGAATCCACTGTCAAGCGCTGGGCCGACAATGGCCACATTGAATGCATCAAGACCAAAGGGGGTCATAGGAGGTTCACGGTTGGCGCGGTTCTGAAGTTCGCCCAAGAGAATAAAATCTCGCTTCCTTCGCTGGACGTTGATGTCATTAGCGATAACGATCTCCATGCACATGTGGTGGCCGGAAACATTTCGAAGCTCGTCCCCGATCTGAAGCGGGGAGCGTTGGAAGGAAACGCTGATGCTGTCCTCAGCATCCTTCGCATCGGCATCGCTTCGCGGCCGGATCTCCTTCGTCTATATCACGAGCTTGTGTTCCCGCCGTTAGTCGAGATTGGCAATGAGTGGGCGTTGGGAAAGGTCACGGTTGATGAGGAGCATATTGCGACACAAACGATGAAGGATGCGATCGTACGACTTCAGGCGGAAGTGCATCAGAAGCCGGCCAATGGGAAGACCGTGCTCGCCGCCGCGTATGAGGACGATCTCCACGACTTCGGACTCCGGTGTGCAGCGAACTACTTCGCCTCTGAAGGATGGCACGTGGTGTTTCTGGGGCAGATGACGCCCACCGTGTCGCTTCTTCACGCGATCGAGAAGCATCGTCCACAACTTGTTCTGCTCAGCCTCGTCATCACCAACGATGAGGACCGATTCGTCGCAGATGTGAATAACCGGATCCTTCCCGCCGTGAATGCGATCGACGCCACGTTGGATATCGGCGGAGCGAACGTGACCATGCGATTCGCGAAGCGGATTCCTGGTATCTCGTTCACGGATTCCATCCTGCGCTATGCAGAGCTTGCACACGCAGCGACAAAAGCATAATACAAGCAGGGCGCATCAGAACGAGGCGTCTATTGAGGAGATCACATGTCGACACAAGCAACCCTCACATCCGGAAGTGCGCTGCGCGTACTGAACCCGTCCCAGATCCGGTCATCCCATGTGCACGAAGACAATGACCTGGAATGGCTGAAATCAAACTACCGGCATCTCATCGCCAGCACGGGAGAGGATGTCGAACGTGACGGCCTTCTGAAAACGCCGGAACGAGCCGCGAAAGCATGGCAGTTTCTCACCAGTGGGTATCAGACCGATCCCGTTGAGTTGCTGCGGTCGGCTGTGTTCGACGAAGAGTACGGCGACATGGTGCTGGTGAAGGACATCGAATTCTATTCCCTGTGTGAGCACCATCTCCTGCCGTTTCACGGGAAGGTCCATGTGGCCTACGTCCCCGATGGAAAGATCGTCGGACTCAGCAAAGTGCCCCGTATGATCGACGTCTACGCACGGCGCCTCCAGGTGCAGGAACGGATGACGCGTCAGATCGCCGAGAGCATTCAGGAAGCGCTCGCACCGAAGGGAGTCGCAGTGTGGATCGAAGCCGAGCACATGTGCATGATGATGCGCGGCGTCGAGAAGCAACATTCCGCAACGGCGACCTCCACGTTCCGCGGTGTATTCGAGGAGGAACGCCGGTTGCAGGAGATCTTCCTTCGCGGCATCGGCGGAACGCGCTGACTGCCACGAACGCTTCGAACATGAATTCGGAGAACGAACAACCCATCGTCGTCTGGTTTCGACGGGATCTGCGTATCGATGATCATGCCGCCTTGTGGCACGCATCGCGCACGGGCGCGCCGATCATCCCGCTCTTTGTCATCGATTCTGAACTGATCACCACGTTGCCGTCGGACGGAGCAGCGTTCGATTTCCAGGCGGGTGCACTGCGTGAGCTCGAGGACAAGCTCCGGTTGCTCG
>JBFYQI010000308.1:0-12811 GCA_041302875.1 Ignavibacteria bacterium | reverse complement strand
GTCTTGTCGTATCGGTTGACGTGCTCGTCGATCATAGGATGCTCTTTGTACGGAACCGCAATGCAGAGCATCTTGCTCTTCGCCCGAAGATGGGTCGCAACATCCAGATGGTCGGTGAGATGCTCGAGGACGTTTGAGCAGACGATGAAGTCGACCTGGGGAACCTGTTGAACATCCCCCGTGAGGAATGTCGCGATCGATCCGAATCGCGTTCGGCATTCCTCGATGGCGTATGGACTGACATCAATTCCCAGGAGTGAGGCGTTTGGAAAGTGGGCTTTGAACACGGGGATGGCGTCTCCCAAACCGCATCCAAAGTCCAGGATCGTTCCCTGAAAACCGTTCGGCAGTGGAAAATGGCGGACCTGAGCTCTTGCGAGTTGTTCGGTCTGCCACCGTCCGAGATTGGCTTCCCAGTCGCCCGAGGAGAACCGTTCCTCCCAATAGGACTGCGTATTGATGTTTTCGCTCATCCCGCCATCACCCTCCAGCACAGTGCCGATGCGGATGAAACAACAGAAGGCACTCCGAAGAGCGCCTTCTGCGTTCACAACTGCTTCGACCATCTCCCGGGATCACGTCCCCGCGGAGTAATCGTTGATGTACTTGATTTGATCCTTCGACAGGGTGTCGATCTCGTACCCCATCGTGTGCAGCTTCAGCGCCGCGATCTGCTGATCCTGCTCCTCGGGAATGTCATGTACCTTCCGCTCGAGATCGTGCCCCTTCTTGTGCGCCTCAACCAGGCGGAGCTGGGACATGAACTGATTGGCAAAGGACATGTCCATGACTTCGGACGGATGGCCCTCAGCCGCCGCAAGGTTGACCAGCCGTCCCTGCGCCAGGAGATAGATACGGTGACCGTTCTTCAGCGAGAATTCCTCGTTGTCCTTTCGAACCTCGCGGACACGCTTCGTCTGCTTCTTCAGCTGCGGAATGTTGATCTCGCAGTCGTAGTGCCCCGTATTGCAGACGATCGCGCCATCCTTCATCGACTTGAAATGCCGTTCGACGATGACGTCCTTCACGCCGGTCGCCGTGATGAAGACGTCGCCGATCTTCGCCGCATCGTCCATCTGCATGACGCGGTAGCCTTCGAGTGTTGCCTTCAACGCCGCGGTCGGTTTCACTTCCGTCACAATCACGTTCGCACCGAGCCCCTTTGCCCGCAATGCGACGCCGCGTCCGCAGTGCCCGAAGCCGGCGACGACCACATTCTTCCCGGCAAGCAGCACGCTCGTTGCGCGGAGAATGCCGTCCAGCGTCGATTGTCCCGTGCCGTAGACGTTGTCGAAATCCCACTTCGTCTCAGCGTCGTTGACCGCAATGACCGGATACTTGAGGGCGCCGTCAGCTGCCATCGCTCGCAGCCGCTGGACCCCCGTCGTCGTCTCTTCCGTCCCGCCAACGACGGTGGGGATCAGTTCCGTATGCTTATTGTGAACGGTGAAGATGAGGTCGGCGCCGTCGTCGAGCGTGAGGTTCGGCTTGAACTTCAGCGTTTCCTCGATGCACCAGTAGAACTCTTTCACGTTCATCCCGTGCCAGGCATAGATGCTGATGTCTTCCGAGGCGAGCGCCGCGGCGACGTCATCCTGGGTTGACAGGGGATTGCAGCCGCTCCAGCTGACCTCCGCCCCCGCTTCGACGAAGGTCTTCACGAGCACGGCGGTCTCTTTGGTGACGTGGAGGCATCCCGCGATCCGATAGCCCTTGAATGGCTTCGTCTTGCGGTATTTCTCGCGCAGTGCCATCAGCACCGGCATCCGGGATTCTGCCCACTCGACGCGGAGTTTGCCAGCCGCCGCCAGCCCGAGATCCTTAACCTTGAATTTTCCAGCTTTCGAATCCATCAGCGCTCTTCTTGATTAGTGTGTGAGGTTGTGTGAATGCTCTTACTTGACGGCCTTCGTCAGCGTATCGACCAGGTCGAGATTCTCCCAGGTGAAGCCGTCGCCCATCCGTCCGAAATGGCCATACGCCGCGGTCTGTCGGTACACCGGACGGCGAAGGTTCAACCGTTCGATGATGCCGCGCGGCGTCAGATCGATCTCCTTCTGGACGATTTCGGCGAGGCGCGCATCGGGGATCACGCCGGTGCCGTACGTTTCGACGCGGATCGAGACCGGCTCCGCGACGCCGATGGCGTACGCCACCTGAATGAGACATTCGGTCGCAAGCTTCGCTGCGACGATGTTCTTCGCGACATGCCGCGATGCATACGCGGCGCTCCGATCGACCTTCGTGGGATCCTTCCCGGAGAATGCGCCGCCGCCGTGCGGGGCCTTGCCGCCGTAGGTGTCGACCACGATCTTGCGCCCCGTCAAGCCGCTGTCGCCGTGCGGTCCTCCGACCTCGAATCGGCCGGTCGGATTGACGTGGAATTTCGTCTTCGCGTCGAGAAGCGACTCGGGAATGGCCGAATGGACGACGTGTTGGATGACGTCTTGCTTGATCTGTTCCTGCGTCACATTCGGGTCATGCTGGGTCGATACCACGATCGTGTCGATGCGCACAGGATTCCGGCCGTCGTACTCCACCGTCACCTGGGATTTCGCATCCGGCCGCAGGTAGGGCATGAGCGTCGGATTCTTCTTCCGGATGTCGGCAAGCGTATGCACGATCTTGTGCGCATACATGATCGGCGCGGGCATGAGCTCCGGCGTTTCCGTCGACGCATAACCGAACATCATCCCCTGGTCTCCCGCACCGCCTGTATCGACGCCCTGGGAAATGTCGGGGGATTGCGAGTGGATCGTGGAGATGACCGCGCAGGAATCCGCGTCGAAGCCGATGCCCGCCCGCGTATAGCCGATGTCGCGGATGACGTTCCGAACAATGGCCTGCACATCGAGGAACCCCTTGGTCGTGATCTCGCCGCCGACCAGCGCCATGCCCGTCGTGACGAACGACTCACAAGCGACGCGGGACTTGGGATCCTGCGCCAGCAATGCGTCGAGTACCGCATCGGAGATTTGGTCGCAGACCTTGTCCGGGTGTCCTTCTGACACCGATTCGGACGTGAACAGATTTCTCATTCCTACTCCTGACGTGATGTTGCTGATAGATGAATTCAATGCTGGTGACCGGCACCACCGCTCAATAAAATTCCAGTTCAGACGAATCGCCGATGTTGATGCGCTTGTAGCTTCCACGGATCACTGCGTTGCTCCCGACGATCGAATCCTCGAGGAGGGCGTTCTCGACGGTCGCTCCCTCACTCACGATGGAATTGCGGATGATGGCATTCTCAACGGTCGCGCCCGCCGCGATCGTCGCGTTCGGTCCGACCACGGCCTTCGAAACCTTCGCATCAGGGGCGATGAACGCCGGCGGGATGACGACGACCTCCGGACGCGGTGTCGGCGCGGATTGAACAGAGAGGAGATGCTGATTCGTTGAGAGCAGCGTCTCGGGTTTTCCGCAATCATACCAGCCATCGATGGTGAATGCCCGCATCTTTTCGCCGCGGTCGAGCATCATCTGGAGTGCGTCCGTCAATTGATATTCCCCCTTCGTCCGGACGTTGCTCTTGATCATTTCCTTGAGGCAATCGACCATGATCTGGGGCTGCTTGATATAATAGAGGCCGACGATGGCCAAGTGGCTCTTCGGATTGTCGGGTTTTTCGACCAGGTGCGTAATGAACTCCCCAGCCATCTCCGCAACGCCGAAACGGCGCGGGTCTTCGACATGCTTCACGCCGAGCTCCGAATGCTCGCTCGTCACCATCTTCTTAAGGTCGACGTCGAACACGGTGTCGCCGAGGATGATCAGAATCGGGTCTCGGGAGAACGTATGCCGGGAAATGTAGATGGCGTGCCCCAGACCGAGCCGCTCTTCCTGCTCAATGAAGTCGAACTTGATCTTGTAGTTGGCAAGCACGTAGTCCTTGACCATTTCGCCAAGGTACCCAATGATGATCGTTGCTTCGTCAAAACCGGCATCGATGATCGTGTCGAGGATGTGACCGATGATCGGCTTTCCAGCGACGTTCAGCAATACCTTTGGAACGGAATACGTATGCGGACGAAGACGACTGCCCACACCGGCAACGGGGATAATTGCGCGCATCGGACACCTTCGAACGTGGACGGTGATCGTGCCTAAGTCTATAAAAGTACTCAATGGACATCTGAGATTCAATGAATTTGAACGGAATATGGCTTCCTTGCTTCTCGCGCGTCAATTCTGTATTATCCCCACTGAAACCTATGACGCATGAAACGCACACGGACGACATCGCGCAAACAGCAGCACGTGGCGATCACCCTGTCGCAGGATGTCTCGTTCCGCTCCCAGACGGCCGGCTTCGATCGGTTTGATTTCGTACACAATGCCCTCCCAGAGCTCGACCTGTCCGAGATAGACACCTCGAGCAGTTTCCTTGATAAGGCAGTCTCTCTTCCGGTGCTCATCTCGAGCATGACCGGCGGCTATGCGGACGCGCTGAGAATCAACCGTGCACTCGCCGAGGTCTGCGCCGAGCTTCGCCTCGGTCTTGGCGTGGGGAGTCAGCGGCAGGCGCTGGAGAACGGCGATTATCATCGGAGCTTTTCCGTGGTCCGCGAGGTGGCGCCGGATGTTCCCATCTTCGGCAACCTCGGCGCGGCTGAGATCGCCGGACTGATCGATGCGAGCCCCGTTCAGCGATTGGCGGATCTCATCCGTGCGGACGGATTTGCCGTGCATTTGAATCCCCTCCAGGAATTTCTCCAACCCGAAGGCACGCCGCGGTTCCGAGGTGTGCTGCGCGGGATCGAAATGCTCGTGCGTGCGCTGCACATTCCCGTGATCGTCAAGGAAATCGGCGCCGGCATCTCGGGCGATGTCGCATCGAGATTATTGGATGTGGGTGTACGAATCATTGATGTCGCCGGTGCGGGGGGCACAAGCTGGGCCGGCGTGGAAATCATCCGCAAGCAACGTGAAGCATCGCGGAACCGCAAGGGGCCGGTCGCGGGTGAGGTTTTTTGGGATTGGGGTATTCCCACGGTCGATGCGCTCAGGCTGGTGGCGGAGATACGTCCCCGTGCTCCGCGGATGCGCATCATTGCATCAGGCGGCATAGGCAACGGATTGGATGTCGCAAAGTCGATCGCCCTGGGCGCAGATTGGGTGGGAGCAGCGCGACCGTTCCTCCGAGCCCTCGAAACCGGCGGGACCCGCGGACTGAAAGCAGAGATCGAACGCTGGGCGGTGGAACTTCGTGGAGCCATGTTTCTGACCGGCTCGCGAACGCTGACGGATCTGCGCCGCCGCAAGCTGGTTCAACGGAGTGTATCCCCAAACGCATCATGAAACCAGAACAACGGTACATGCGACATCGCGTCGCCATCGAACGATTCCTTCACCGCTCAATCGTTTCGGGGAAGCCGATCTCCCTCTACGGGCCGTCGCGCTACGTGCTCAAGGGGGGAGGAAAGCGCATCCGGCCTGTAGTGGCGCTGCTCGCCTGCGAAGCGGTTGGTGGAGACGCTCGCACAGCGGTTCCTGCAGCGGCGGGGATCGAGATCCTCCACAACTTCACGCTTGTTCACGACGATATCATGGACCATTCGCCGACGCGGCGGGGACGCGCCACGGTGCATGTTCGCTGGGACACGAACGTCGCCATCCTTGCCGGAGACGTGCTGCTCGCGCTTGCGTACCGCGCCTTGCTTCAAACGCGTACACCGCACACGGATGAGATCTCCAAGGTGTTCACCGAAGCCCTGGCGGTCGTGTGCGAAGGACAGGCATTTGACAAGGAATTTGAAACCCGCCGCAGGGTTCATGTGAACGACTACTTGATGATGATCGAACGAAAGACGGGGGCGATGCTTTCGGCTTCGGCGGAA
Organism: Ignavibacteria bacterium; assembly: GCA_041302875.1. Classification (GTDB taxonomy): domain Bacteria; phylum Bacteroidota; class Ignavibacteria; order UBA10030; family UBA10030; genus JAKAJH01. Next base: position 6,971 of record JBFYQI010000308.1, on the reverse strand, counting down.
ATGGGGGGGATTATCGGCGGCGCAACAGGGGCGCAGCGGAATGCCTTGAGAAACTACGGCATGCTCGTGGGGAGGGCATTCCAGGTGCAGGACGATCTGTTGGACATCGTTGGAGACGAGAAGGAATTTGGCAAGACGATCGGAGGCGATCTCGTGGAAGGAAAGAAGACATTCCTCCTTCTTGAGGCGCACCGCCTCGCCAAGGGGAATGACAAACGCCTGCTGGAGGCGGTCTTGCGCGACGGCGGCGTTCCGCGTTCACGCGTGCCGCTCTACCGTCGTATCTATGAAACAACCGGCGCGATCGCTTCGGCGGAGCGCCATGTCGCACGTGATATCGCGTCGGCGCGAGAGGAATTGACGAAACTGCCTGCGGGAGAACCGCGAGCCACGCTCGATTGGCTGACCGAACGGCTACTGCATCGGACCTTCTGAACCCGGCGAGCCATGATCGAACGTGAAGTGACCATTCGGAACCGTGCAGGACTGCATACGCGGCCCGCCGCTTCCATCGTGAAGACCGCGGCGAAGTTCAAGTCGGAATTCTGGATCGAAAAGGATGGGATGGAGATCAACGGGAAGAGCATTATTGGCGTGATGACGCTCGCTGCCGAACAGGGTTCGACGCTGCTGCTGCGGTTCGATGGACCCGACGAGAACGAAGCGCTTACGGCCATGGAACAGCTGTTCGAAAGCGGATTCGGTGAACCATGAACCATGCCGAACAACATCCTCACGAAGTCAAACTCCGGGGCATTCCCGGCTCTCCCGGGATCGTCATCGGACCGAGTTTTCTCTTCTTCAAACACGACCCGACTGTCCAGGTGCGGGACATTCCGGCCGAACTGGTGGACCATGAGGTTGAGCGGCTTCAGAATGCAGTCGCGCGGTCCAAGAAGGAACTCACCAAGATCCTGGGGTACGCCGAACAGAAACTCGGGGCGGACCAGGCGCGCATCTTCGAAGCACAGTTCATGTTGCTCGAAGATCCCGTCCTGATCGATGCGCTGTTTGAGCGGGTCAAGAATGAACGAAAGAACGCAGAAGCGCTGGTCGAGGAAGAGTTCGGCAAGTATCAACGCATCATCCTGTCGTCGAAGGATGAGTACGCGCGCGAACGTGCCAACGATCTCGAGGACATCCGAAATCGGATCCTGCGGAATCTTGAGGAGCAGAAGCTTGTCTCCCGGATCGAAGGCTCCCACATCATCATTTCAAGGAATCTCGCAGCTGCGGACGTGCTCGTGTTCAGCCGCAACGACGTGCTCGCATATGTCACCGAAGCCGGCGGTGCGACATCGCACATGGCGCTGCTGGCACGCGCCCTCAAGATCCCCGCGGTCGTCGGCGTGCACCAGATCTGCAATCAGGTGCAATTCGGCGAGACGATCATCGTGGACGGCTACAATGGACTCGTTGTCCTCCATCCGTCCCCCGAGACCATCCGCCACTTCGAAAAAAAGCGGGCGCAGTATCTCTCGTTTGAAGAGACGCTGAGCAATCTCCGTGATCTCCCTGCCGAAACGCTAGACGGACATCGGGTGCAGCTGTCGGCCAATGTCGAGCTGGAACAGGAACTCGACTTTCTCAAGATCCAGGGAGCGGACGGCATCGGGTTGTATCGTTCGGAGAGCATGTTGTTGGGAAAAGAGGTCTTCCCGAGCGAGGATGAACAGTACGACCGCTATCGGCGCATCGCGGAAGGGGTCTTTCCGAAACAGGCCATCATTCGGACGTTCGACATCGGCGGCGATAAGTTCATGGCGGCGCCCACACACGAGAATAACCCCTTCCTCGGCTGGCGGGGCATCCGCGCGATGCTCGATCGGCCGCAGCTGTTCCTCGACCAGTTGCGCGCCATCCTCCGTGCCAGCACGCTGAAGAATATCTCCATCATGTTCCCGATGGTCACCAACCTGAAAGAGGTTCAGCTCGCGAAGCAATTGCTGGCCCAGGCGAAGGACGACCTGAGGAGCCGGGGACTGATATTCGATGAATCGATCAAGGTCGGAGCCATGGTCGAAGTTCCGGCGGCGGCGGTCATCGCCGACCATCTGGCTAAAGAGGTCGACTTTTTGAGCATCGGGACGAACGACCTGATCCAGTATCTGCTTGCGGTCGATCGCGGGAACGACATCGTCTCTGACCTCTATCAGGAGTTTCACCCGGCGGTGATCCGTTTCTTGCGTCGCATCATCGAGCGGGGGAAGAAGCCGCACGTCTGGGTCGGCATGTGCGGAGAAATGGCGGGCGATCCGCTGGCCACCATCCTGTTGATCGGACTCGGTCTGGACGAATTCAGCGTCGTCCCGGCCGTGCTCCCGGAGATCAAGAAGATCATACGCTCCATCCACTATACCGAAGCGTGCCATGTCGCAGAGCGTGTTCTGGGGATGGAGACCGAAGACGAGATCAAGGCATTTCTCCGACACCTGATGAAGCTGAAATTTCCCGAGATCCCGATCGGCTGACCCGAATCATTCCTTGAACGATGTTCAATCTGGAATCACCCCATGACGCTCGACGACATCAAACGCATTGACCCCAAAGGAATGTACCGCTGGGTCGCGGACTTTCACGCGCAGGCGGAGGAAGCGGTTCGCATCGGGACGAAGGCACCGCTCAAGCTGAACATCCGCGGCATCCGGAATATCGTGTTGACCGGACTTGGCGGCTCGGCAATCGGCGGTGACATCCTCCGATCGTATCTCGCCGATGATCTCAAGATCCCGTTCGTTGTGAACCGGCATTATGTCCTGCCCAGGTTCGTCGACAAGCACACACTGGTCGTTGTGTCGAGCTATTCCGGGAACACGGAAGAGACGATCTCGGCGCACAAGGATGCCATTCGCCGCAAGGCGCGCGTCCTGTGCATCAGCACGGGGGGCGAGACGGCGCGACTGGCACAGAAACATCGTCAGGCGTGGGTGAAGATCCCCGGCGGGCTTTCTCCACGGGCGGCACTCGGGTATTCCTTCTTCCCGCTCCTCGTCGTATTCGGACGGCTTGGCCTCATCAAGCCCAGGACGAAGGATATCAAAGAAACCATCGCGTTGTTGAAGGAACGGTCGGCGCTGTATGCACGTCCCGATGCCCCGGACAATGCGCCGCTCCAACTTGCACAGCGGCTCGTGGGCAAATTCCCGGTCGTCTACTCCGCCGTCGAGCATTTTGACGCGATCAACTTCCGTTGGCGCGGACAAATTGCGGAGAACGCGAAGCAGCTTTCGAGCGGGCACGTCCTCCCCGAGATGAATCACAACGAGCTTGTGGGCTGGAAGGTGCTGAAGGCGCTTATGAAAGACATGCATGTCGTGTTCCTGAAGGACGGGGAAACGCATAAGCGCATTGTCATGCGCGAAAAGATCACGAAGCAGATCGTCGCAACGTATGCCGGCGCCGTGACCGAGGTTCGCTCGGAGGGGAAATCCCTGCTGGCCCGGATGTTTTCCCTCATCCACTTCGGGGATTGGATGAGCCTGTATCTGGCCATTCTCAACAACGAGGATCCAGAACCAGTCGAGGTCATCGACTATCTGAAGAATGAACTCGCGAAGGTGTGAAGCGCTGGTGATGCTGCAGGGATGGAAGAACCGAATTCGAATCGCGAGCGTATTCCTGGCACTGCTGGTGTTGGGAACTTCGGCGTCCGCGCAATTCTACTACTTCGGACGGAACAAGGTCCAGTGGACGTCGTTTGACTGGCGGATTCTCAAGACCGACCATTTCGAGATCTACTTCTATGCCGGCGCCGAGGAACTGGCGCGCCGCGGGGCCGCCTATGCGGAAGAGGCATACCAGGAACTCGAGCAGCGGTTCAATCACAATGTGCTCGAACCCATTCCGCTCATCTTCTACAGTTCGCATCTCCACTTCCAACAGACCAATACGATCGCCGGATTCATCCCCGAAGGGGTCGGCGGCTTCTTCGAGTTCCTCAAGGGGCGCGTGGTCATCCCGTCCGATGGATCCCCGGCGCAGTTCCGTCACGTGATTCGTCATGAACTGGTGCACGTCTTCACGCACGCCAAGCTCTCGCGCGTTCTCGCAGACCATCGCATCGCGATGGACCGGATGCCGCCGCTCTGGTTTACGGAGGGACTGGCGGAGTTCTGGTCCACGGAGTGGGACACGCAGGCAGACATGGTTCTCCGGGATGCGGTCGTCAACAACTACGCTGTTCCCGTGGAGGAGATGGAACGGATCTACGGGACCTTCCTCATGTACAAAGAAGGCCAGCATATCTGCGCCTTCATTGCGGAGCGCTATGGCGAAGAAAAGCTGCTCTTGTTGCTCGAGAATTTCTGGCGCTCGGCGACATTCTCTGAGGTCATGAAGGAGACCATCGACAGAACCTACGAGGAATTCGATCGTGAGTGGATGTACGCACTCAAGAAGCAATACTATCCGCTCATGGCGACGGAAGATCTTCCTTCAGGCGTTGCGCGAACATTGATGGAGGAGGGCTTCAATGCGAAACCGGTGGTGTACGGTGCCGACAGTTCCCGGGGGGTGTATTACATCGGGAACCGAGCCGGGTATACGAGCATCTACCGGCTTGACCCGGATGCGGCGAAGCCAGAGCCGGAACTGATCATCGAAGGGGAGAATTCGAGCGAGCTGGAAGCTTTCCATCCGTTCCAGAGCAAACTTGCCGTCTCGCGGGGAGGAATGCTCGCGTTCGTCACCAAGAGCGGGGAAACGGACGTCTTTCATCTCCTCAACCTGAGGTCTCGTTCCATCGAGCGCACGCTCCGATTCGCCTCCCTCGTCGTCTTGGGATCACCCACCTGGTCGCCGGAGGGAAACCGACTCTCATTCACCGCCATCGACCGTTCCGGCGCGAATGATCTGTATATCTACGATCTTCGCGATAGTGCGTTGTTGCGCATCACCGCTGATGTGTACGATGATCGTGATCCCGCGTGGTCGCCCGATGGAAAATGGATTACCTTCAGTTCCGACCGCACTTCGTTCGGCGAGAATGGTACGCAGAACCTCTTTGTCTACAACGTCGAGACGGGATCGATCGAATACCTCACCAGCGGTCCTCACAGCGATCGTTCGCCTGCATGGTCTCCGGACGGGAAATACCTCGCGTTCACCTCGGACCGCAGCGGTTCGCAGAACATCTGGCTTGGCGAATTCGCCGACGGTGCGTTCGTCGATCCACTCCGTCGGCTGACCTCCTTTGTCACTGCCGCCACTGACCCGGCTTGGGGAGGGCGCGACGACCTCGTCTTCACGGTCTTCGAGCGATTCAGTTTTCAAATTCGTTCCATCGATGGCGTCGCGGCTCGGTACGACTCCTCTTCCCACCATGCAACCGCGATCGATGCGCTTCCCGGGGAGCGATGGATCCCTCCCGCATTTGGAACTCCGGATCAAGCCCGCGCGTATCGATCGTCGGACAACTATTCGGTTGACATCGCGCAAAGCCAGATCTCGACCGATCCGATCTTCGGAACCGCCGGCGGGGCGGCGCTCGCGATGAGCGATGTGTTGGGGAATGATCAATACTACTTCCTGCTCTACAACACGGCATCCGTTCAAAGCGAATTCCTGGACAACTTCAACGTGGCGATCACGCGCATTTCGCTTGGCAAGCGGACGAACTACGCGTACGGCATCTTCCGGCTCGCAGGCAATCGGTACGATCTGACCGATCCTGACCTCTATTACTACGAACGGTCGTTTGGCGGCTATTTTGTGTTGAGCTATCCGCTGTCAAAGTTCGACCGTTTGGAATCGGGCGTTACGGTGAGCACGTCGCAAAAGGATGTGTTTGTCTTACTGGCCCCACGGCGGGCGCTTCTGGTTTCCAACTCCCTCTCGTACGTCTGGGATACGTCGTTGTGGGGACCAAACGGTCCGCTGGACGGGAATCGCGTGAAGTTGTTGCTCGCCTACACGAACGACATCCAAAACTCAAAAGTCAACTACTACACGGTGATAGCGGATGTCCGGAACTATCAGCGCTTGGGGATCCGTTCGGCGCTTGCATCGCGCGCGCATCTCCTTTACAACGAGGGACGGGAAGCGCGTCGGTTCTTCATGGGGGGAAGTTGGGACCTGCGGGGATGGGACCGCTGGTCTATTCGCGGGAAGAAGCAATGGCTGACCAGTCACGAGCTGCGGTTCCCGTTCATCGACGTGCTGGGGCTCCGGTTTCCGTTCGGCAGTGTCGGATTCGGTCCCATCGGTGGCGCCCTGTTCTTCGATGCGGGGGGATCGTGGGATGACGCCTATCGCGATACGAAGGGAAGCCTCGGCGGCGGCATCCGGCTCAGCCTGTTTGGCGCGTTTGTGCTTCGCTACGATATCGGCAAGCGGATCGAACAAAACTTCACAAAACTCCAACGAGGGCTCTTCTACCAATTCTTCTTCGGATGGGATTTCTAAACGTACATAGATGCCGGAAAGCGACGCCGTTCGCTGTTCTCGCGATCGTGCTCTGGATCAGCGGCTGTCGCGGAGGATATCTCGAACGCCCTTGGCAGATCGATCACGGAGACTGGCCGGTTGTCGCCCGTTCGTTCGAGCGGCAATACAGGGTCGCTTCCGACTCCCTCGCACTCCCGGCTACTCCGCTGTGGACCTTCGAGGCCGGAGCCGGCATAAGCGCGCAACCGCTCGTTGTCGATTCGGTTGTCATCGTCGCAACCTTGAAAGGGGTCGTGTACCTGCTCTCGTGCGCGACAGGTGAAGAGCAGAGATCGATCAACCTCGGGAAGCCGATCGCCTCCTCTCCGGCCGTCTCCGATTCGATGATGTTCGTCGGTCTCGCCTCGGGCAGCGAACAACTGGTTGCCGTCGATCTGCTGCGAGGTTCGGTCGCATGGCGCATCGTCTCCGGTCCGATGGAGGCATCTCCCTCGCTGGTCAATGATGTGCTTATCGTTCCGACGCTGGGCGGCCGCGTGCTGGGAATTGATGCGGCTACGGGGGCTGAGAGATGGGTGTTCGCGCCG
>JBFYQI010000303.1:0-3820 GCA_041302875.1 Ignavibacteria bacterium | reverse complement strand
GTCAGCAGACCATGCCGGGCTGGTTTGCCAGCGGCGAATCCGAGCGGATCCAGTATGAGTGTTTCGGAAGACATCTCATCGATACCGTGCAGCTCGCGGAGGCGCACTTCAACGCGACGCTGAACCCCGAGCCCGTCTCGCTCGGCTCCATCGAGCGAGCCCTGGGTCATGGGGAGAGCGCACCTCCGCCATCGATTGAGGACTTGTGGAAACTTCATGGGCGCGATGCGGAGCAAGCTCTCGCCGGGACTCTTCGACGTCTGCGCGGTGTGCGGCGAGCAACTGATGGACTTCTGCCCGTGCTGGTCGCACAAGCGAGAATGTGCCCGCTCACACTCGAGTATCTCGCACAAGCGAGCATCTCCGCGCGCGTCGAGTCCCTCATGCTCCGCGAGTACATCCGCCGGAAGCACTCCATCCCCCGCGTGACGACGGGCTCTCCAACCGCCCCGCCGGTTGCGGAAGCATTCCGAACCGGTGCATTCGCCGGGGGACTTGCGCTCGACAGCCGTATCCTGAGCGGCACGATCATTCATCGCGAATCGCTCTCGCCGGAGGCAGACCAGCTGGCCGTCTATCCGCAGCTCGCGGGAACGCTGTTACAGCAGGCAACGGGAGCAGATGACAACGCCAAGGGTGCACGCGTGTTGCTTTCCGGACTGTATCCCTACGTGGCGAGCGCACGCGCAATGTTCCAGGACGAGACGCTCGCGGCGCTCCTGTCGCGTCACATGCTGACCTACTTAGCTGAACTGCGCGTGCAGCTCGAACGACACAACGCGATCGCACTTCATGCCGATGAACAACGCGTTTGGTTCATCCCGCCGGACAACGTCGCCGGAACTGCGAACGAAGAGACATTCGTCGAGCGCGTCTTCAGGCAACTCGAGCCCGCGCTCCCGCTCGCCAGCCGGTTCGAGGCATTCCTGGTCCATCATCGACGATCGTATGCGTATCTGAATGAGCGATCAGAACTGCGTCTGATCCAGACAGGACTCGTCCCGCGAGGGTCCGAGCGGTTCATCCGGCGCTTCCTCCTCCGCTGCATTGAATGCCTGCTCACGCGCGACATTCCTCGCCTGCACCACACGTACGCGACATTCCATACAATGATCGCAAAGCATCAGTGGTCGGTGGTCGATTTCTGCCGGCAAGAAACGGTGCGGGAAGAGATGGAGAAGTACATCCGGGACCTGGGCTCCGGTGCGCGAACGCCGTCCCCCGGCATGGAGGCCGCTCGGCGGGCGCAAGTCTATGTCAAGCCCGGAACGCATGTCCTCTATTACATTTCGGGCACGCAGCATGACGTTCGGGTGTCAGAGGCTTCGCGCGTTGCGGAGGAATGGGACGAGAATTTCCCGAACGAGAACTCGGCATACTATCTCCAACGGCTCAAGGACGCGGCTGAGCGCCTCCGTGGGTTCTTCGAGCCGGGGGATTTCGAACTGATCTTTTCGCTCGACGACCTCTTCGGATTCTCCGAAAACGGGGTAAAAATCGTGGAACGGACGCTTACGGAGGAGGGGGAAGGCGAAGCGGGTGAGACGGGCGGCGGAGAAGAGTTCGGGATATGGCTTGCGGAGGACGATGGGAGCAAGTTTCCGTGATCGCGCCGGGGCTCATCTGTTGCATTTTTTCACGTCAAGTGGTACTATTCACTTAATCCACCACACCGTTGTTGTTTCATCGTTCGTTTGATTGCTTCAGGTCACCCCGGCTCTCCGGATGTCTGTCGCACGTTCGTGAACAATGACCCGGTGTTCATGTTTAACCAATAGGGTATCGGGAACCTTATGGAACAGGGTACAGTGAAGTGGTTCAACAATGCAAAAGGATACGGCTTCATCAAGCGGGGCACGGGGGAAGACGTATTCGTGCACTACAAGTCCATTTCCGGCGACGGCTACAAGACTCTGAACGAGGGTGATAAGGTCGAGTTTGAGGTGGAGCAGGGGCCAAAGGGACTTCAGGCCGTCAAGGTGTCGAAGGTCGCATAGTTCCTGACGAACCGAAAATGAAAAACCCGCTGAGCAGACCGTTCAGCGGGTTTTTTTATTGTATCCGAAGCGTTGCTACGCGCGTTCAGGAATGGATGAGGTCAGATACGAGACGATGTCCTTCGTCGAAGCGCCCGGAGTGAAGAGCGCGCCGACGCCGATCCTCTTGAGCTCATCGATATCCTTTTGCGGAATGATCCCGCCTCCGAACAGCAGCACATCGTTCATTCCCCGCTCCTTCATAAGACCCAGGACTTTGGGAAAGATCGTCATGTGCGCACCGCTCAACAAGCTGATCCCGACCGCATCCACGTCTTCCTGAAGGGCCGCTTCGACGATCGACTCGGGGGTCTTGCGCAGTCCGGTGTAGATGACCTCCATGCCGGCATCGCGGAGCGCGGCCGCCACCACTTTCGCCCCTCGGTCGTGACCGTCAAGTCCCGCCTTGGCGATAAGCACTCTGATCTTCCGTTCCATGTTCATACCTCGTTTGGACTGGTTCCGACATCGCTAAGGAGACGCTTCCATTCGATGAAGAATCTCGACAGCGGAAAGCCGACAACATTATAGAAACAACCATTCACTTTGTCAACGAAGACGGCGCCAAAATCATCTTGAATCCCGTACGCGCCCGCTTTGTCCATCGGCGAACCCGAACGAACATACTCCGCGATTTCCTCCGTCGAGAGCGGGCGAAACTTCACTTTTGTCGACACAACTCCCGAGCGCTTCTTCCCGGTTCTCGCGTCCACAAGCGCGAAGCCGGTGTAGACGACATGTTCCCGCCCGCTGAGCAGGCGCAACATTCTGCGGGCGTCCGCCGCCGTCTTCGGCTTCCCCAACACATGATGGTCCAGCACCACAACGGTATCAGCGCCGATGACGATCCCCCGCTTGACTCGGGATGCGACCTCATTCGCCTTGTCAAGTGCGATCCGCTTCGCATTCGACGCGGGCGACTCCTTCTTCCGGATCCGCTCCGGAACATGGCTCGGAATGACGCGAAACCGGAGCCCGATCTGACGCAGGAGTTGCCGGCGACGCGGTGATTGTGAAGCCAGGATCAAGGGATGCATGCGGTCAGAAACAAAAAAAGCGATAGGAGAGTATCGCTTCAGAGGTGAACGTCCAATACTGCATCGTCTAACGGAACATCGCCTTGATGCTTCCCCACGTCCGCTTCGCGGTGGAACTTAGGCCATCATAGCTGGCCGTGACTTCGAACGCGGCCTCTTCAACACCGCTCGTGCTGACGAGTTGGATCTTGTATTTGAAAGCGCGCGACTGGTCTTTGAACACCGCGTTATCCAGGTAAGAATAGTCCTTTCCCCCGTCCGTGCGCGCCTGAATCGATGCGAGCCACGTCCAACTCCCCGCCGTTGACGAAGCTTCCTTGCGGTAGACATCGAACTTTGCCACGCCGGATTGATCTTGCATTCCCCATCTCACCGTGATCCCGTTCGCATCTCCCTTCGCGTCGTAATACTGCACGACGGCGGCGAAAAGAGTCGTTGTCAGGATGAACAGCGCGAGAAGGGCAAGCGTTGGATGGAGAAACTGTCTCATAGCGTGTCTAATATAGACTCGAGGAAGGAAAAATTCAAGTCCTGCAATGTTAATCTTTGCTAAGGTCCTTTTCCCCACGACCTCTGAAGATCACGTCCGACAGCTCCGAGACCAGCAGGCCCAGGAGAATCACTCCGCCACCGGCGGCCCCGACCCATCCAAGTGCTTCTCCCAGAAGGAGATACGCGAAAATCGCAGCGATCACGGGCTCGACTGAGAAGATGATCACACTTCGGGTCGGCGTCGTATCCTTCTGA
>JBFYQI010000266.1:0-3554 GCA_041302875.1 Ignavibacteria bacterium | reverse complement strand
GGCATCGTTGCGGAGCTCCGCGAGAAGCATTCGGTCGTCGGTATGATCGGTGATGGCGTGAACGATGCCCCAGCCCTTGCGCGTGCCGATGTGGGTATCGCAATGGGAGCCGCAGGGTCCGACACGGCCATCGAGGCAGCCGATGTCGTATTGATGTCGGAGAACCTGACGCGCGTGCCATACGCGGTCGTCCTCGGGCGCAAGTCAATGCGGATCATCACGCAGAATGTAGTCTTAGCACTCGTCGTAAAGGGGTTATTCATCGGTCTTGGGGCATTCGGTCTCTCCAGCCTTTGGCTGGCCATCCTTGCGGATGACGGAGTGACTCTTCTCGTCGTCCTGAACAGCCTCCGGACTCTGCGTGTGAATCCGGAATAGAAAACCGTTGACATTTTCTCTGATTTTGCGTAAATTTATGAACGTCTAAAGTATTGATACCCCCTTTTTCAAGGAAAAATCATGTACGCAGTGGTAGATATCGCCGGAAGTCAAGTGCGCGTCACACCGGCCCAAAAACTCTCTGTTCCGCTCCTCGATGCCAAAGCCGGCAGCACAGTGAAATTCGAGAAAGTGCTCGTCTTGGACAACGGCGCGTCGACCAAGATCGGCTCCCCGTACATCAGCGGTTCCCGTGTGGAGGCGAAGGTTCTGCGCCACGTGAAAGACGACACAGTCATTGTTCTGAAGAAGAAGAAGCGGAAAGGGTATCGCGTCCGCAACGGCCATCGGCAGCAGTACACCGAGGTCGAGATCACGAGCGTCGCTTAACATCATTCTGAAGAGGTTCGTATGGCTCATAAAAAAGGTGCCGGAAGTACTAAAAACGGCCGCGATAGCAACGCCCAACGCCTTGGCGTGAAGCGGTTCGGCGGTCAGGTGGTCCTTGCCGGCAATATCCTCGTCCGTCAGCGCGGAACGAAGTTCCGTCCGGGAACGAACGTCGGCATCGGCAGTGATGACACCCTGTTCGCGCTCTCCGACGGCGTCGTGAAGTTCGAGCGCGTCGGCAAAACCGGCCAGCGGGTCAGTGTATATCCTGCCAGCTGATCCTCCGAGGAACTCGAAGGAAAACGAGAGCATCCCGTGCGGATGCTCTTTTTTTTTGCTCCGTAATCTGCTATCTTTGGGCGTTCAACACCACTCACCGCATGCCGGTTCGCGTTCCGCGCATGTTCCAGACTCATCTATTGGAGGGACACCATGAAGATCACGGTCATTGGAGGAGGGAATGTTGGTGCGACGTCCGCCCAGCGCATCGCCGAGAAGGAGTTGGCGCATGAACTCGTGCTGGTCGACGTTGTCGAAGGGATGCCGCAGGGAAAAGGGCTGGACATGTATGAATCCGCGCCGGTCGAGGGATTCGACACGAAGGTGGTCGGGACAAACTCCTATGAGCCGACGGCGAATTCTGACATCGTTCTCATCACCGCCGGCATTGCCCGCAAACCGGGGATGAGCCGCGACGATCTGCAAAATACGAATGCCGCGATCGTGAAGTCCTGCACCGAGCAAGCGGTCAAGTATTCCCCCAAGGCAATCATCATTGTTGTCTCAAATCCGCTGGACGTGATGACGTATGTCGCGATGAAGACCAGTGGCTTCGACCGCGCGCGCGTCATCGGCATGGCCGGCGTCTTGGATTCTGCGCGCTTCCGCACATTCATTGCGATGGAACTGAACGTATCGGTCGAGGATGTCAGCGCGTTCGTGCTTGGCGGACACGGCGACTCGATGGTTCCCCTCCCCCGCTATTCGACGGTCGCGGGTATTCCTCTCCCCGATCTGATGGACCAAGCGACGATCGACCGGCTGGTGAAGCGAACCCGCGACGGCGGAATCGAAATCGTCAACTTCCTGAAGACCGGCAGCGCGTACTATGCCCCTTCATCCGCATCGGTTCAGATGATCGAGGCGATCGTGAAGGACAAGAAGCGCATCCTCCCCTGCGCCGTCTGGTTGAAGGGAGAATACGGGATCACCGATAACGTCGTCGGCGTTCCGATCAAGATCGGCGCGAAGGGAATGGAGGAGGTCATCCAGATCAAGTTGACAGCCGACGAGCAGGCATCGCTTAACAAATCCGCTGCCGATGTGAAGGCGAACATCGCGAAGCTGGGGATGTAGGAAAAGCGGCTATTAGCGGTTGGCTGTTGGTAGTTAGCGGATCGCTCGTGGCGACTGCGGGAAATGGACGAAGCTCGGCGATGGTGTGCCGGGCTTCTTATTTTCGCTCTCGACGGTTACAGGCCGAGCCGTCCTCTAAGCAGATTCGCGAGCTCATTCGCCTCGTCGTCCTTCGTGACGATGCCGATGGTGACCGTCTTCTCGCCATACTTGAAGGCGATCCTGCCGAATGACTTCATCCCCTTTCGGTCACGTCCTTGGGGGATCGGCAACATGTGCAGTTCGCGAATCTGCATTCGGTCATAGCGACGGGTGGGGCCTACTCCCAAGACCTCTTTCCGCACATAGATCGCATCGGGTCGCACAAGGATGCCTTCCTTCCCGAGTGCCATGAAGAGGAAGAAGATGAGCGCGAATCCGCCTCCAATGCTCCAGCCGATCAGCCACACCATAAGGAACCCGGCTGCAGCCCAATCGTCGGCAGATTCGAGCAGGGATGAGATGGCGCTCCATTCCCCCGCCGCCCATCCGCAAAGCCACACGGCGAGAAAGATCAGGACGGGCCAGAACTTGGGAGCAGGAATCGCGATCATGAGCCCGTCGGGAGAATCCTCATACGTGATCTTCGGATTCGAGAAGAATTGCATGCGATGGTTTCCTGCGTGATGTGAATGCCGTAAATTTACATCTTTTCCGCTTGATTTTTGTGCCATTTTGAGCTAAATTGCTATGCATTAATTGAAATGAAACGGAGTATGTGATGGCACGAGTGTGTGAAATTTGCGGCAAGAAACCCATGGCTGGCAACAACGTAAGCCATGCCCACAACCGATCCCCGCGCCGGTTCCTTCCGAACCTCCAGCGCGTTCGCGTCGTTTCCCCCAATGGATCAGTCCGTCGGATCCAGGTCTGCACGAATTGCATCAAGTCCCGCAAGGTGACGAAAGCGGCCTGACGCGTTCCTTGTCGTAGCAGAGGTTCTCTTGATTTGCATCCCGCCGTTTGAGCGGGATTTTTTTTACGTTCCCCTTATCACCGGCGGTGACTGGCTTGAGTCAGCGATGAAGTTCTTCTTCTCTCTACCCAATCAGCTCACGTACCTGCGCATCCTCCTTACGCCGGTCTTTCTCGTCCTGCTCTTCTCCCCCGACCCGCTCATCCGCCAATTGTCGTTCCCGGTCTATGTCCTTGCCGCATTGACCGACTGGTACGACGGATGGCTTGCGCGCCGCTGGGGGTATGTTTCACGCTGGGGGGCATTCCTGGATCCGCTCGCCGACAAGGTCCTTACCTCCGCCGCGCTGTTCGCTTTCCTCGCGCTTGACCTCGTTCCCGGATGGACCGTCTGGGCGATCGTCATCCGGGACATCGGCATCACGACGCTCCGATCCTATTGCGAGTATCGTGGGGAGGCGTTCGACACCTCCAAG
>JBFYQI010000246.1:0-2569 GCA_041302875.1 Ignavibacteria bacterium | reverse complement strand
TCTCCCGCATTCAGAATGAGATTCATCACCAGCTGCTGCATCTGCCCGGGATCCGCCTCCACGTCCCACAGATCATCCTGCAGTGTGCACGTGATCCGAGCGGTCTTCGGGATGGAGACCTCGAGAAGGTGCAGGTTCTCCTTCAGGAGGTCGTTCAGTTGGAGACGCTTCACTTGAAACCGGCCGCGCCCCGAATAAGCCAGAAGCTGCTGGGTGAGTTCTGACGCCCGCATCGCCGCCCGTTCGGTCTTCTCGATATGCCGTCGCGCCGGATGCTCGAGGTCGACCTTGTTCGACGCCAGAGCGATCTGACCCAGGATGGCCTGCAGCAGATTGTTGAAGTCGTGCGCGATCCCTCCGGCCATCACCCCAAGGCTTTCCATCTTTTGCGCGTGTCGCATCGCCTCTTCCGAATGCTGGCGCTCCGTGATGTCCCGGTTGATCGACAGCACTGCGCGCTTCCCCTGGAAATCGATCACCGAGGAGTTGATGAGCAGATGGAGGGCAGAGCCATCCTTCCTCCACTGCACGCTTTCGAACGCCTGGTACGTCCCACTCTGCATCAGGTCGCGGATCTGCTCCTCTCCACGCACAACGTCCTGCGAGATGGCCTTCAGGCTCATGCCGATGAACTCATCCCGCGAATATCCATAGAGTTCCGTTGCGCGACGGTTGACCTCGAGTACGACCTCTGTTTCCGGTTCGAAGATAATGATCGCATCGTTCGCCATTTCGAAGAGGTTGCGATAGTGCAGCTCGCTTTGGCGCAATGCGTCCTCGGCCTTGTATCGCTCTACGATCTCATCTTCCAGGGAATTCGTGTTCCTGGAAATGGTCGCAAGCACCCGGTCACGAACTTCCGCGACATAATACTCCAGCAATGCGATGCCCAGCATCGCGCCGAGGGACGGGATGATCCCGGCAAGCGCATCGGGCAACGAGGGACGCTCGCTGAGCAGGCCCAGCGTGTAGTGGACAGCGAGCGAGATGCCAAGGATGATCCACATCGCAGCTCGATCGATCAGATGCGAAGCGAGCAGCACCGCGACAACGTAGAAGAGCATCGAGGTGGAAACCAGCCCGCCGACGACCGTTCCATAGATCCCAAGCAAGAGGAACAGGACGATAAGGATGAAGGGGGCAACGTGTCGGAAGCGCCAAGTGGTCGACCAAAGCCCAAGCGCAGTGGCGGCACTCAAGGAAATGAGAACCGAGAGCGGCTCCGTGGAGAGAATGCCGAACGCGACGAAGAGAGCGACCGCGGCAGTGAAGAGGAGCATCGACACGAGCGCGCGAAAGTACAGGACGCGCGTCATGTGCCGGCGGACCTCTTCCTCCGTGATCAGATCGATCTCGGGAAGATTCCAGTATGTTTTGATGAAGGAACGAAGCACTCAGCGTCCGACGATATGCATAAGAAACACACACCGCACCTGCGGGCTTCTCTCTGGCGCAGGGACGGTTCGCGATCGCAATCGGGGAAATGCAACAACCGGGAACTTCGGAAGAGCGGATTCCCCCTTGTGGGTACACGGTAAACGCCTCAATATGCGTTCTCCTTTATTTTATTGCAACCTTTTTCTATATTTGTATGTTTTGGTATTCTGAAACGCCCTATCTGCCCATTTCTGGACAATGACTGGATGACGAGTTCAATCTCAGCCCTTCCTGCGAAGCAATCCGACCGGCTCCTCGGCCTCCCCCCCGATACACTTCTCAAATGGTATGATGAGATGCTCCTGATCAGGAGATTTGAGGAGAAAGCTGGCCAGCTCTACGGGATGGGAAAAATCGGCGGATTCTGCCACCTCTACAACGGGCAAGAAGCCGTGTCGACCGGCTCCGTTGGAGCGATCACGTTGGATGATTACGTCATCACGGCCTATCGGGATCATGGCCTCGCCATCTCCAAAGGGGTCGACCCCAAAGCGATCATGGCGGAATTGCTCGGCAAGCACACAGGCACGACCAAGGGAAAGGGGGGGTCGATGCACATCTTCGACCGCGCAACCAACTTCCTGGGCGGACATGCCATCGTGGGCGGACACATTCCCATCGCGGCCGGTGCGGCGTTCGCCAGCAAGTACCGCGATCAGCATCTCGTCTGCCTCTGCTTCATGGGGGACGGGGCGACGAACATCGGCGAGTTCCATGAATCGCTCAACCTCGCCGCTCTCTGGAAACTCCCGGTCATCTATATCATCGAGAACAACAAGTACGGAATGGGTACCGCTGTCGACCGTGCATCCGCCGTCGAGGATCTTGTCAAGAAGGCCGCGGCGTACGATATGCGAAACGAGGTGGTCGTCGATGGTCACGATGTTCTCGCCGTCTACAAGGCCGTGAAAGCTGCCGTCGATCACGCGCGCGCAACCTATGAGCCTAGCCTTCTGGAAGTCGAAACATTCCGCTTCCGCGGCCATTCGATGTCCGACCCGATCCATGGTCATTACCGTTCGAAGGAAGAGGTGGAATCACAGAAGAAGCTCGATCCCATCACGGTGTTCGGCACTGTGCTGATCGAAGAAGGACTGGCGACCGAGGAATACTTCGAGTCCGCCGACAAGCG
>JBFYQI010000216.1:0-2605 GCA_041302875.1 Ignavibacteria bacterium | reverse complement strand
ACAGAATCTCTCTCCCTTCACATCGATCTCTTCGACGGCGGTTGAAGAACGCATCACGCAATTGTCATTGTGGCAATGGAACAATCCGAAGGTGTGGCCGACCTCGTGGACGACCTCCTTGATCAGTCGTTCATGTTCCAGCTTCGGATCGGGCTTCAGGCCGTAGAATGATTCGTGCAGGCGATGCGCAGAAACCACCGCAGCGAGACCGTCGAGTTGCGCCTCTCCAAACACATAGGTCAGGACGGGAACGAACAGATCGTGTCCCGTGATACCAACGACTCTGCCGTCATGGGCTGAGAATCGCGTGATGATCTGTTCAAGGATCTGCGTGGAGTTGTACTGCGCCCGAAAGGAGTCGTAAGCGAATTGGGGATCGAGCGGAGCGCCGGTTCGGACGGTGGCAGGAAGGTGAAGCAGCCGTTCAAGGGGTTCGCACAATGCGGGGAGGTTGCAGGATGCGACGGATCCGACCGGGACGATCAGGATGGAGGGCATCGCTACGGCTTCTTGAGACCGAACTTTGCTATTTTGTTATAGAGCGTGACGCGGTCGATATCGAGCATCTCCGCTGAGCGCGAAATGTTCCAGTTCGACCGGAGCAGGATATTCTCGATATGTTGTCGCTCGACTGCTTCGAGCGTGTCGCCGCGGAGTGATGCGGTCCGGTTGCTGAGTTGGAACGGAAGATCGGTCGGTTGAAGCGCCGGCGGCTTCGCAAGCACCATGGCCCGCTCAATGACATTCTCCAGTTCCCGCACATTCCCCGGCCAATCGTACTGAACCAGGAGATCCATCGTGGCCGGCGCGATCTCCGTGACCGTCTTGCTCATAATGCCGGCGTATTTGTTGGTGAAGTACTGCGCGAGCACCGGAATGTCTGCCCGGCGTTCACGCAGCGGGGGGATGAAGATCGTGAACACGTTCAGCCGATAATACAGGTCCTCCCGGAATGCCCCTTCCTTGACGGCCGCTTCGAGATCTCGGTTCGTTGCGCAGATGACCCGGAAGTCGCTCGAGATCTGCTCATTCCCGCCGACGCGCGTGAACTGCTTCGTTTCGATGACGCGCAGCAGCTGCACCTGCATCTTCTGGCTGATCGTTCCGATCTCGTCCAGAAAGATGCTCCCGCCGTCGGCCATTTCGAATTTTCCCTTCCGGCGGTATTGCGCCCCCGTGAATGCCCCCTTTTCGTGACCGAACAGCTCGCTCTCCAACAGGCTTTCCGGAACCGCGCCGCAGTTGACCGGGATGATCGGGAAGTACTTCCGCTGGCTGTTCGCATGAATGGCGCGCGCGATGAGTTCCTTTCCCGTCCCGCTTTCCCCCCGCACCATCACCGTCGTGTCGGTCTGTGCGACCGTCTTCGCGAGCTCGATGACCTTCCGAACCTGCTGGCTGTCACCGACGATGTCCATGGTCTTGTGCATATCCGACAGATGTTCGCGGAGCTGCAGGTTTTCGTCCTGAAGCTTTTTCTGGCGAAGCGCGTTCGCAACGAGGTGGGAGAGATGGTCCGGATCGACCGGCTTCGTCACGTAGTCGAAGGCTCCTTCCTTCAACGCCTGCACCGCGCTCTCCACCGACGCGAACGCCGTGATGATGATGATGATGCTCGTCCGGTCGTTCTCGCGGATCTGCTTCTGCAGTTCCAGTCCGGACATCCCCGGCATCTTGATGTCCAGTAGGATGACGTCCCACGGACCGGCCGTCATCTTCTTCAACGCATGTGCGGCGTCTTCGGCGCTCTCGACGCGATAGCCGTCCTGACGGAACCACTTGGTGAGCGAGTCGCGGACGATCTGTTCGTCGTCCACGACAAGGAGGGAGGGTTGTTTTGTGCTGGTGGAACCCATGGTCAAGTCCTCGATGAAGCGTCCGAATTACCGGTGTGTGACGGTCCGTACCGGGGCAGGGTGAGCGTGAAAGTCGTTCCCATGCCGACCGCGCTGTCGACGGTGATCGTGCCGCTGTGCCGTTCGACGATGCCGTACACGACGGAGAGGCCCAGTCCCGTCCCCTTTCCCTCGACCTTCGTCGTGTAGAACGGTTCGTAGATGTGCGGAAGTACTTCTGGCGGGATGCCCGTTCCCGTATCAGTGACTTTAAGAATGGCAGACTTGCCGTCCGCAGACATGTGCGCAGAAAGGCGGAGTGATCCGCCGTGGGGCATGGCCTCCGCGGCGTTGATCTCGAGCGCCAGAAGCGCTTCCTCCACCTGATGGCCGTCGCAATGGACGATCACCGGTTCGTGGCTGAGGTCGGTCGAGAAGGAAATGTTGTGCATTTGCAGATGGTGGTCGATGAGTTTGAGACTCTGCTCGACGGCTGTGCGGAGATCGTTCTCCTTGAAATCCCCGACCTTCTCCCGCGAAAACAGGAGGAGATGCTTGACGATGTTCCCGCACCGCGTGGTCTCGTCGGCGATCATGGTCAGTTCTTCGACCATCTCCTTGGAGACCTCCGGCGTTGGGGTTCCCTGCAGAAGGCGTTTGCGGAGGAGCTTCGAATAGGTGAGGATGCCTTCGAGCGGGTTGTTGAGTTCGTGGGCGACCGTGGCGGCGAGCGTTCCGAGAGAGACCATCTTCTCGATCTGCACCATGTG
>JBFYQI010000208.1:0-5860 GCA_041302875.1 Ignavibacteria bacterium | reverse complement strand
TTCCGCCAGAGCGCATTCTGCAGATCGTGCGCAAGTTCCTGGATGCCGGATTGAAGAACATTTCGCTTGCTGACACGGCGGGCCATGCGACGCCGGAGCGCGTGTACGAGATGTTCAACGCGATCCTGCAGCTTGATCCCACCGCTGAGTGCACCTGTCACCTCCACAACACGTACGGCCTCGGCCTCGCCAATTGCTATGCAGCGATGAAGGCCGGCGTGAAGTATTATGAGTCGTCGGTCGCCGGACTTGGCGGATGCCCTTTCACTAAAGTTGCAGGCGGCAACGTCTGCACCGAAGACCTTGTCCATTATCTTCACCGGATCGGCATGCGGCCCGAAATCAAGCTCGACGCGATCATTCAAACCGCATCGGATGTCGCGCGCTTTTTCGGACGCGAGATGCCGGGAATGGTCTATAAGAGCGGGGCGATTCCGTACACAGCACCCGTACATTGATGATTGCGGATTGCAGATTGCAGATTACTGATTGTGTCTTGGTTCTTGTTTGGTTCTTGAGATTTGTGTTCTTGGATCTTCATCTCCGATCTTCTAAGGAACAGATATGTCGTTCTTAAAGGGTGTTCGTGTTCTCGATATGACCAACGTGTTGTCCGGGCCGTTCGCGACGCTTCATCTGGCGCTGGGCGGTGCGGAGGTCATCAAGATCGAGAATCCAACCGATGGCGATCTTGCGCGAAAGTTGGGCTGTGTTCCGAAATACAATCAGATGCTCCTCGGCACAAGCTTCCTCGCGCAGAACGCGAACAAGAAATCGCTGACGCTGAATCTGAAGACGCCGGAGGGGAAGGAGATATTCAAGAAGCTCGTTGCGTCGGCAGATGTCGTTGTGGAGAACTTCCGACCCGACGTGATGAAGCGCCTCGGATTGTCGTACGAGATTCTCAGCCAGATCAACCCGAAGATCGTCTATTGTGCGATCTCCGGATTTGGCCAGACCGGTCCGGACGCGCTGAAGCCTGCCTATGACCAGATCATTCAGGGGCTGAGCGGCGAGATGGCGATCAACGGCGACGATCGTCTGAATCCGCTCCGCGCAGGATTTCCCGTATGCGACACCGTTGGTGGATTGAACGCGGCATTCGCGATCATGGCAGCATTGTACCACCGCGAACGGACGGGCGAGGGACAATACATCGACGTTGCGTTGCTTGATTCCATCATGCCGTTGATGGGTTGGGTGGTGGCCAACCTGATGATTGGCGGACAGAAACCGGTGCTGATGGGGAATGATAATTTCACCGCCGCGCCATCGGGGGTCTTCAAGACGCAGGACGGCTATATCAACATTGCGGCGAACAAGCAGGAACAGTGGGAGGCGGTTGTTGATGTGCTGGGCATTCCCGAGCTGAAAACCGATCCCCGCTTCCAGGAGCGGGACACGCGCAAGAAGAACCGGAAGGAATTGACGCCGCTGCTCGAGGAAAAACTCACGCAGAAACCGACCTCCGTGTGGGTGGATGCGCTCAATAAGAATGACGTCCCTGCGGGAGCGATCTTGACGCTGGACCAGGCCGTCTCGCAGGAGCAGGTGAAACATCGCAATACATTCACGACCGTCACGCTGGAGGGGGTCGGCGACCTTCCGTTGTTCAACATGACCGCAAAGTTCTCCCGCACGCCAGGCGTGGTCGAGACGCCTCCGCCGACGCTCGGACAACACACGAAGGAGGTGTTGATGTCGGTCGGTTACCGTGAAGAGGACATCAAGAAATTCAAAGACGCAAAAGCCATCTAATCCAGGAGTTCCCCATGGGTATGACCGTTGCAGAGAAGATCCTCGCGCGCGCATCAGGGCTTGCCTCGGTGAAGGCCGGCGATGTGGTCGAGCCGAAGGTCGATCTTGCGATGTCGCACGAAAACGCGGCGCTTGTGATCAATCAATTCCTCGAGATCTACAAGGACACCGGATTGGAACCCAACATCTGGGATCCGACGCGTGTGTCCATCATCTTCGATCACCGCGTTCCCGCCGAATCACAGAAGACCGCGAGCAATCAGAAGAAGGTGCGCGAATTTGTGGCGGCGCAAACGATCAAGAAGTTCCACGACATTCGTGGTGACGTTGGCGGCATCTGTCATCAGATCCTTCCGGAGAATGGCTACGTGCGTCCCGGCATGGTCGTGGTCGGAACAGATTCGCACACGACGAGTCACGGTGCGCTCGGCGCATTCGCGTTTGGCATCGGCGCGACGGAGATGGCAAGCGTCTGGTCGCTCGGCTCCGTGCTGAACGTCGAGGTTCCCGCCACGATCAAGGTGAACGTCACCGGGACGTTCAAGAAGTTCGTCGGGCCGAAAGATCTGATCCTTCATCTCATCGGCAAGATCAGCGCACAGGGGGCGAACTTCAAGGTCATCGAGTTCCATGGACCGACGATCAAGAAGATGTCGACCTCCGGCCGGCTGGTTATCTGCAATATGTCGGTGGAAGCAGGCGCAACGAGCGGCATCGTTCCGGCCGATGCTGAGACGATGCGCTATCTGCGCGAAGAGGCGGGCGTGAAGGGCAAGGTCGAAGCAGTGCTGCCCGACAAAGACGCCGTATACGAGCAAGTGATCGACATCGACGTATCGAGACTCGTGCCGCAGATCGCATGTCCCCATACCGTGGACAACGTGAAGCCGATCAAGGAGGTCGCCGGGAAGAAGGTGAACCAGATCGTCATCGGCTCATGCACGAATGGACGGCTGGACGATCTTGCGATCGCCGCCAAGATCCTCAAGGGGAAAAAGGTCGCGGCGCACACACGCATGCTGATTTTTCCCGCATCCGGACGCATCTACAACCAGGCATTGGCGAAGGGGTATGTCGGCGAATTCATGAAGGCTGGGGCGGTTGTGATGAATTCCGGCTGCGGACCATGCCTTGGCGTGCACGAAGGTGCGTTGGGAGACGAGGAGGTTGCGCTTTCGACGACGAATCGGAATTTCAAGGGACGCATGGGCAATCCGAAATCTGAGGTGTACCTCTGCTCGCCGGCTGTTGCAGCGGCCTCTGCGATCAAGGGTGTCATCACCGATCCGACGAAAGGAGCGAAGTAATCATGGCACAGGTGGCATATGTCCTCGGTGACGACATTTCAACGGACGTCATCTATCCGGGGCGGTACATGGCAACGGTGCTCCCGACCGAAACGCCGCAATATGCATTCGCGGACATCGCGGAGTTGAACGGCAAGCTGAAGGCGAAGCAAATCGCGCCGGGAAGCGTGCTCCTCGGCGGGAAGAACTTCGGCTGCGGCTCGTCGCGTGAGCAGGCGGTCTCGACGCTGAAGGGACACGAATTGATCATTGTTGCGAACGATTTCGCCCGGATCTTTTTGCAAAACAGCATCAACCTTGGATTGCGGACGATTTCCTGTCCAGGCGTCGAGGCGGCTGTCGGCGACGATCTGGAGATCACCGAGACCACGTTGACGAACAAAACGACGGGGAAGACCTACGCTGTGGTCCCGTTGCCGAGCGCGCGTCGGGCGATTGTGGATGCGGGGGGACTGATCGCCTACACGCGCAAGCGGGTGATGGAGCGTGCTGGAGGGCAGAAGAAGTAGGTATCGCAGCCAACCACGACGAGGTGCGAAGACGCATCCTTGAACGCGATTTCGGCTGGATGGATTTATGTGGCGCACGATTGAGAAGGAAGCACGAGGACCCCGGTGATGCGCCGGGGTCTTTTTGTCAGGGGGAGAATGGGGAAGCGAGGTGGGGTGAGGAGGCGGGGTGGATTGATGAGCCCGCCCGTTAAGGCCCCTAGGGGGCTTAAGGGGCTTAAGCCCCCCTCGCGCAACATGCATCTTTGGCAATTTTTCCCCGAATACGTTCAGTTTTCTCCTCTCCCGTTTTCTCAACACCCATTCTCAGTAACAATCACCATTCAATAATCCCCATTCTTGCGCTTGTCGCCAGCAGTTCATCCCTTTCCCGCCCATAATCAAGAAAGCCGATCGAGATTCATTTCGTGACAGACTGTCGGTCGCGCTTTGTGAACGGGCTCCGGCATTCACCTCTGGTTGTGAAAAGGGGGAACAATTCCTATCTTGTTCAACATTCCTTTTCTGACCGCAAGCAGACGACGGGATTTTGCCATGAGAGACATTCGAAGCGAGATCGACAAGATCAATGAGATCGTACCCTTTCCGACGGTCGTCGCGCAGATCATGTCCGAGTTGCTCAAAGAAGAAACCGCGACGGAGAAGATCGTCCAGTTGATCGAGACCGATGCGGTGCTGACCGCTCGGATCCTCCGTGCAGCCAATTCCCCTTACTACGGACTGCGCTGGGAGGTCAACAACATCACCCGCGCTGTCGTCCTGCTTGGCTTTGAGGAAGTGAGCCGCCTTGTCCTCATCTACCAGATGAAGCAGCGCGTCTTCGCCTTGAGTCCGGACCAGCGCTCATTTCTGGAACTCCTTTGGAAGCATAGTGTCGCGACCGCGGCTGTTTCGCGCATGCTGGCTCTGTTCGTCGATTTTCGCGGCGAGGGCAAGGAATTCACAGCCGGCTTGATGCATGATCTGGGCAAGATCGTTCTTGTTCAATACTTCGCAGACACGCTGAACGTGACCCAGAGTATGATCCGGGAGTTGGGGATGAGAGATGTCGAAGCCGAACTCCAATCCCTCGCGATCGATCACTGTGAGATCGGCGGTCAGCTTGGCGAGAAGTGGGGCATTCCTCCTGTATTCGTCGAGGTCATGCGACATCATCACACACCCGAGACTGCGCCGAACAACCAATCGCTTGTTGCACTCGTGCGCTTTGCCGACCTGCTGAGTGAGCGGTGGGGGTCCGGCATCGGTGAACAGCCGATGAACTTCAACCTCGAGGAAGATGAGAGCTGGAAGGTGATGCGGAAACACTTCCCGCGACTCGCCGAAGAGCGGGCCGACGCAGTTGAGCAGAAGCTTCTCGCATTATACGAGATGAACCAAGAATTCATCCGGCTGTTCGCATAAGCCGTAATCGCCGCATCGCCGGCATGCAGATCAACGACATCCCGACTCCGGCATTACTCTTGGATGCCGGTGTCTTGCACCGCAATCTTTCCCGCATGCAGGACCGGGCGAACCGCCTTGGCGTCGCCCTTCGTCCTCATATTAAAACCCACAAAAGCCCCGCAATCGCCGGACAACAACGTTCACTCGGTGCTCACGGGCTTACCGTATCGACGTGGTACGAAGTTGAGCGGTTTGCCGAGGCCGGCTTCGCAGATCTGACATGGGCTTTCCCCTTTCCCGCCGTGTATGCATCGCGCGCTGCTTCGCTCGCAAACTCGATCACCCTTCGGTTGTTGGTCGATTCAACGTCCGCCGTGGATGCCCTCGAAGCCGAAGCGCGCCGGTCCGATGTCCGGTTCCACGTTTGGCTCAAGGTCGATTGCGGATATCATCGCGCAGGCGTCGATCCGCATGATCCGGCATCCGTTTTGCTCGCAAGACGCATCGCCGATTCCCCGAGTCTTATCTTTGACGGAATCCTGACCCATGCGGGCCATTCCTACGGCGCGTCATCTCCCGAAGAGATCGGGACCATTGCGCGGCAAGAACGCGACGGGATGACGCAATTCGCGGACACGCTTCGGTCAAACCATGTCGATGTCGGCAGCATCAGCGTGGGGTCAACACCAACGATGACTTTCATCGACGATCTCGCGGGAATCACCGAGATGCGTCCCGGCAACTACTGTTTCCACGATCTTACCATGGTCTCGCTTGGAGTTTGCACCGTTGCCGACTGTGCATTGACTGTGCTCGGCTCGGTCATCTCAACCCGGCCCGGTCAGGTGCTCAGCGATGCCGGCGCTCTTGCCCTTTCGAAGGACGTGGGTGCAGCGCATC
>JBFYQI010000175.1:0-11896 GCA_041302875.1 Ignavibacteria bacterium | reverse complement strand
TGATGGGAGTATCGCGCTTTGTGTACCGCTTCCATGTAGACTCGGTCGGCTTCTACGCAGGCCGTGTCGTTTCGGGACGGTACATCGCATTCGCCCGCTCGCGCGGATACGCGGTCAGTTTCTATGATGGTCATGACAACATCCTGGAAGCCGACGTCATTTACGTTCCGCCCGTGATCTCGATGGTTCCCTACAAGGTCGTTGCAGACTTCGCCCTCGCGCCGTTGCCGCCCGTCCTGTTAGGCAGCATCAATGGCCACGTCATCGATACGGTCAGGAACATTGGTGTTCGTTCGCGAATGTTCGCATTCCGCGATCGATGGTTGCTCACGAATGCGTATCCATTCCGGTACCAGCGCGTCTATTGGACGGACACGGATTCGCTTGGCGAATACACGTTCACCGATCTGCTCCCCGGCAGTTACATCGTGCTTGCGGTCCCGCTCGGCAGATACGCGCCGGCGTTCTATCACACGGATAGCGTGGTCTTCCATTGGTATCGAGCGACGCGCATTCCCATCTTCGGGAACAGCGTGACCGGCATCGACATCTTTGTGCGGCCGTTGCCGGAGTTCACCCGAGGATTCACAGGCATTGCAGGACGCGTTGCCATGCCGAGCGGCGCGGGGATCCCTGGCTCCTTTGTGCTGGCGCAGGACGGCAATGGAAACGTCGCGGGATATGCGTTGACGGACGCGCAGGGGAACTATACGATCAGCGACCTTGCGCCGGGCATGTATACGGTGTTTGCGGACGCGCCGGGATTCACGATGTCCGGATCTCAGCAGGCATCGCCGACATACAACGCGACCGGCTCACCGGTCGAGGCGACGATCTCCTTCTCCGCGCAGGAAGTGACGAACGTCCCGGACGACGCTGAAACCACCATCCCAACGCAGTTTACGCTGCAACAGAACTACCCGAATCCGTTCAACCCATCGACGGTGATCACGTACACGGTGACCGAGGCGGGACGGTCGTCGTCGGTCATCAGCCTCAAGGTCTACGATCTGCTGGGACGCGAAGTCGCCACGCTGGCGAGCGGTGTCCATGCAGCGGGGACGTATCGAGTGACCTTTGACGCATCGCGGCTAACGACGGGGGTGTATTTCTACCAGTTGCGGTCCGAGACCGGCATGTTGGCCGCGAAGAAGATGGTATTGATCAAGTAGCAGCACCTGTCCTTCCGTCCTCCTGCGGAGCGGCAGATCAGTAAGGCGGGGCTTGGGAGAGGATGAGGCAGTCTCTCCAGGCCCCGCTGGAATTTTTTGCTGCGGCCAGCTCTCTTTGGTCGGCCGGGCAATTGGTCGGGACAATGGTCGGGCCTGTTCTTGAAACAATGGTCCATCCCATCCCACCTTCCCAGCACAACATCGATTTTCCCCAAGTTCGCATCATCATTTCTCCCCTCCCGTTGTCATTCTTTGCTTACCTTGCACGCCTCACACTTCATCCGGGGGAAATATGCCAATTCGAAGAACCCAGTTCCAAAAGGGAGAACGATATCACCTCTACAATAGGGGCAACAATTCGCACAAGATATGCTTGATCGAGGCGCACTTCCTGCAATTCCTCGATAGCATCGGCAAATATCTCGTCGCTGATACAGTCATATTCGAATTGTTCAGCATTCTGCCGAATCATTACCATTTTTCGATCAAGCTCAAGGAAGATTTTGATCTTTCCGCGGCGATGAGACTTGCCTTAGGTGAATATGCTGCGGCGTTCAACAAGCAATCGCGACGTCATGGTCATGTCTTCGAGGGCCGATTCAAGAGCAAACGGATCGACAACACACAGTATCAGGACTATCTCAACCGATACATCCACCGAAATCCGGTCGAGGCAGGATTGACCTCAGATCCCTTCAGCTGGCCTTTCTCAAGTATTCGGACGTATGCGAGCGGTGACCAGCCCTTGGAACGGGAGCTTTCTACCGGAAAACTTCCGACGCGGCGCGAGGGGTGGAGAATACCGCAGATTCAAGCCAGTGAGACGTTGGAGAGATTTTCATCTCGTGAGGAGTACAAACAGTTTGTGCTTTCAGATTGGGATCGCGAGCCATGGCATTTTGAAAACGGTATCTGGAAGCCTGTGCGATTTCTCTCCAAAGAAGGACAACGAAGTTGATGATGGTTGGCCGGGAAGGTGGTCGGGACAATGGTCGGGCCTGTTCTTTAATCTTTGGTTTGCCTTCCTCCCAAACTCTCCCCACCTTCCACCATCCCAATTTCCTTCACCTCTTCTTCCCGGACCGTCTCATGTCTCGAAACCGGTTGCTTCGTTTTCTTGCTCCCGCACTTTTCCTGCTTTTTCCGCTGCCGGCCGCCGCACAGTCTCCCGCAGCCAGCGATCCCCCGACCCTCCTGATCCGCTGCGATGATGCCGGCCTCTCGCAAGGGGTGAACGACGCCTTCCGCGATCTCGCAGAATCGGGACTCCCATTCTCCGCCTCCGTGATGACCGTCTGTCCCTGGTTTCCCGAGGCGGCTGAGTTCCTTCGGAAATACCCGAACGTCTCCGTCGGTGTGCATCTGACGCTCAATGCGGAGTGGCGGGAACTGCGGTGGGGACCGCTGCGTGGCTCGGATGTGCCAAGCCTCACCGATTCGCTCGGCTATTTCCTTCCCTCACGGGCACTGCTGATGGCGAAGAACCCGAAACTTGACGAGGTGGAACGCGAGCTGCGATCACAGATCCAGCGCGCGCTGACCGCCGGACTGAAGCCGGATTACGTCGACTATCACATGGGGGCCGCGGTGGGAACGCCTGAACTCCGCGCGATCGTCGAGAAACTCGCCGCGGAATTTCATCTCGGCATCTCACGCTACTTCGGCGAGGAAGATGCCGGTACGGTCTATCGAGTCGAACCCCACCTCAAGACCGACTCGCTCGTTGCGATCATCGGCCGGCTGACAAATGTCAAACGCAATCTCCTCGTGTTCCACATCTCGCACGACACTCCCGAGATGCGCGCGCTCACCGATCAAAACATCTCCGGATTACCCGAGATGAGCAAACATCGGGAAGGCGAGTTGAAAGCACTGCTGTCAGATGAGGTCCGCAAGGCGTTCGCATCAAGAGGCATCACGCCGATCACCTACCGGGACCTGGTGGCGAAAGATGGACTCGCAGGAATGAAAAGACCTGAGTGAGGATGGGAGAGGGGAGATGGGAGATGCAAAATGTGAGATGTGAGGATGAAGATGTGAGATGGAAGGCCGCTGATCACCCGCCTTCGTTGCACTCCGGTACTGACTACTGGTTACTAATTACTGGTTACTGCCCTACCTACATCATCCCCACCGGATCGACGTCGATCACGTGCTTCACTTTCTTGCTCTTCCCCAGCTGTGAGCCTTCATATTCCCGCTCAACGGTGAGAAGTGCCGCTCGGAGGATGCCTCCTCCCGGATCGATCGTCTTCAGATTCTTGACTACAATGTGCTTCCGGTACTGATCACGCAGCTTCGGGATCGCTGCGTCCGCGGGTCCAAGGACAAGAAATGCTTGCTTCGCGTTGCGTGCATTCAATGCTTGCGCGAAGCGGTGCGCATGATGCTGGACCTCCGATTCATGCCCTCCTGAGAACTCGACGAGCACGAGCCGCGAGAACGGAGGATAGTCGAGTTCCTTCCGGTATGCGATCTCTTCCTGATAGAATCCCTTGAAGTCGTGAACGACCACATGCTTCAAGCTGTAATGCTGGGGCTGCAGCGTCTGGATCACGACCTCGCCCGCAAGCGTGCTTCGTCCTGCACGGCCGGACACCTGCGTTAACAACTGAAACGTCTGCTCCGATGCCCGGAAGTCCGGCAACAGCATCTGCGTATCAGCGGAGATGACGCCGACGAGCGTGACGCGCGGGAAATCCAGCCCCTTCGCGACCATCTGCGTTCCCAGGAGTATGTCCGCCTTTCCCGCGCCAAACTGCGAGAGAATCGCGTCGTGCGATCCTTTTCGCACCGTCGTGTCCCGATCCATCCGCAGGATCACAGCGTGCGGAAACAACTGCTTCAACTCTTCATGTACCTGCTGCGTTCCGAACGCGTGCATGCGCATGTCGGTCCCCTCGCACTTCGGACACACGCCGGGGGGCTTCTTCACGAATCCGCAATAATGACACCGCAGATGTTTCTTCGCAAGATGATACGTGAGCGACACTTCACAGCTGTCACACCGTTCGACGTAGCCGCAGTCGTAGCATTCCATCACATGCGAGAATCCCCGCCGGTTCTGAAGAAGAATGATTCCCTCCTTCTTCTCGATTCGGATCCGCATTTCTTCCGTAAGAAGTCCCGATATGGATGTATCGGGAAGCCGCTTCGGAAATTCCTTCCCGCTCTTTCGCACGTCTTCCTTCAACGCTTCGAAGACCCGCTTGCGCTCCTTCGCAATATCGACCACCGCGATCGTCGGCATGCGCGCGTTGTCCACTCGCTCCGGAAGCTCCAGCAGCGTGAATTTCCCCGCCATCGCATTGTAATAGCTCTCGACGGACGGCGTTGCGGAACCCAACACCACGGTCGCATTCGAACGAACCGCCCGAACGATCGCAACATCGCGCGCATGGTAGCGCGGCGTTGTATCGTACTGTTTGTACGATCCCTCATGCTCTTCGTCGACGACGATCAGCCCAATGTTTGCGAGCGGCGCGAAGATCGCCGACCGTGGTCCGATGACGATCCGTACCGTTCCGTCACGCGCCAGGCGCCAGGCATCGTACCGCTCACCCACGGACATCTGGCTGTGCATGACGGCGACGTCATTGCCGAAATGCGATTTGAACCGTCGGACCGTTTGCGGCGTCAATGCGATCTCCGGAACAAGGACGATCGCATTCCTTCCCAGCGCAAGCGCGCTCCGCATGGCTTCGATATACACCTGTGTTTTTCCGCTGCCGGTCACGCCATGCAGAAGATAGGTATGATACGCTCCCGACTCGACCGATCGCACAACGGACGCCAGCACGCGGGCTTGATCGGTATTCAACGTGATATCCGGCGGCGTCTCGATACTCTCATACGGAGAAACACGCCTCACCTCTTGCTGCACGAAGCGAACAAACCCTTTCTTCGCGAGCGTGCTGAGCGTTGAGAGTGAAAAACCCGATTCCCGCAACAGAGGCCTTACCAGAAGCGCTTCATCCGACTCCGTGATAACCGAAAGCAGCACGCGCTGTTTCTCCACAAGAGTCGATGCGCCGCTGGCCAGCGACTGTTTGCCGTCTTCCGTCGCCTCCACCGCACGTTCATGCTTCGGCTTCGCCTTCGCCTGCTCGATCTCTTCCGCAACGCGAACCCATCCTTGCCGCGCAAGCGCAGCAATCGACGCATGGACGCTTTTCGTTCGTGTTCGCTCTTCGATCTGCGACAGCGATAATCGACCTTCTGTCTGAAGCGCTTTCAAGATCGTGTGTTGCTTCGGCGCTCGTTTCATCGTCGCCGCCAACGCCTCGAGCAGGCTTTCCGGGACCGCCGAAACGATACGCTTTCCTTCCAGAGACAACCCTTGCGGCGTCGCCGCACGCAGCACTTCCCCCCAGGCGGCGAAGTAGTACTCGCTTATCCACTTGGTCAAATGCAGCATCTCCTCGCTGAAACTCGGCGCGATATCCAGAACGTCGCGAACCGGCTTCAGGCCTTTGACATCCGTCGACTCCGGCAATGCAACCACGACGCCTGTAAGATGTTGACGTCCAAAGGGGACGAGAACGCGCTTGCCGATGGCGATCTCAGAGGAAAGGTCGGGAGGAACGAGATACGTGAAAACACGATCGACAGGAACCGGAAGCGCAATATTGGCCAAGTGCGAAACCATGGGCAGATGATAAGTCATAAGTCAGAAGTCAGAAGTCAAAAGGGCCGACCTGTGTTATGACTTTTGACTTCTAGCTTTTCACTTCTCCTTCTATCACCCTCATCACCTCCATCAACGGCATGCTGCGTTCGATTGCGATGCGTTTCAGGTCTTCATATTCCGGACTCGTCTCTTCCGTACCGTCGCGGATGACAACCTTAACATTGACGAGTCCGAGCGAGGTTTGCACCTGACGATGTTCACGGCGGAGCTTGCGGCGTTCGATATGCTGAATGCGCACACCGAGCGTCGTTGTTTCCCGGAAGAGAACGGATAGAACCGGCTCCATCTTTGTACGCTCAACCAGTGTGGATAGGAGAACGCCCGGTCTTCCTTTTTTCATTTGAATCGGGACGAAATACGCATCGTGTGCTCCCGCAGCAAGAAGGCGTTCGACGACGAACGGATAGATCTCCGCATTCATGTCATCGATATTCGTTTCAATGCTGACGACCTCATCCGTTTGATATCCCGGCTCGAGTTCGCCGATCATCACGCGAAGCAAATTGGGCAAGTGTTCGATCTCACGCGAACCTGCGCCGTAGCCGATGCGCTCGATCTTCAATGCCTCCGTCGTCAGCACGCCTTGCGACAGGGCTTTCACAATCGCCGCTCCTGTCGGCGTGGTCAGTTCGTACGGGATCTCCGTCAGAACGACAGGATATCCCTTGAGGATCTCCATCGTGGCGGGCGTTGGGACGGGAAGCTTGCCGTGCTGGGCATTCACGAGACCGGAGCGCCCAACCTTCATGGGGGAGGAATAGACCGCTTCAATGCCGAGCATCTCCAGGCAAATGGAAACACCGACGATGTCCACGAGCGAATCCAGCGCTCCTACTTCGTGGAAATGCACCTTCTCGATCGCCGTATTGTGCACTTTCGCTTCTGCGAGCGCCACCTCGCGAAAGATCTTCTTCGATCGCTCCTTCACCGATGCACTCAGCGTACTGCGGTCGACAAGCGCCTCGACATCCTTCAAGTGGCGATGATACTGCGGTTGAGATGAAATGATGACGTCGATCTTCGTTGAAACGATGCCGCTGCGTTCGATGTGCCGTGCGGCGAGTTCAAATCCGGAGACGTTGAGTTTCTGCAGTTCGCGGACGAGATCGTCAAACGAAACGCCCGCATTGACGAGCGCGCCGAGCGCCATGTCGCCGCTCAGGCCGCCGATGGTATCGAAGTAGAGAGCTTTCATGAAGTCATAACTCATAAGTCAAAAGTGATAAGGGTGAATCGGGTTTGTTGTGCATCTATGCGCTGGCTGCTTCGATTGCACCGCGAATTCGTTCCAGCAGCCGCTCCGTTGCGCCGATGTTTTCTTTCACCAGCTTGAGTGCTGTCGCTCCTGCGTGCATTCGTTCTCGCTCATCGCTCAGCAGCGTTCGCAGTGCCCGGTAGCAGTCCTGCTGGTTCTGAATGACGATGCCCCCGCCGCGGCGGGCAAGTTCGAGCGCTTCCTGTGAATTCTCATGCTTTGGTCCGTAGAGCACCGGGATGCCGTACACCGCGGGCTCGAGTACATTATGCACACCCTGTCGGAAGCTTCCCCCCACGTACGCAACATCCGCATAGTGATAGAGCGCGGTCAGGATGCCGACGCCGTCCACGATGACGACCGATTCGTTGTTATAGTCATTCATGTTCGAAAACCGAATCGACCGGGGTTTGTTCCCCAGGGCCGCTTCAATGGCCTCGAGCGCTTCGACCGTCGGCTCGTGCGGAACGAGAATCATCAAAACGTTCGGGTCATACTTGAGCAATTTGCGGAATGTCGGGAGCAGCACGGCCTCATCATCCGGCCAACTGCTTCCGACGACAAACACACGCCGTTTCTTCAACACGCTTGCGGCAAACAGATGTTTCTTCTTGGCCTCCTCGCTTCGCTGCCATACCTGGTCGTACCTGGTTTCACCGATCGCTTCGATCTTCACTTTCTTCAGGTCGAACCGTCGAAACGCCGCGACGTCCCGTTCCGACACGGTGTAGATGCCGGTCAGCGCATCATACAAGTAATGATGGAACGA
This sequence comes from Ignavibacteria bacterium, assembly GCA_041302875.1. GTDB lineage: Bacteria > Bacteroidota > Ignavibacteria > UBA10030 > UBA10030 > JAKAJH01. The sequence goes on along the minus strand of JBFYQI010000175.1, from coordinate 4,010 downwards.
ACGGAGGCCGAACGACAGACGGGCGGACGTCGGACGCATCGTCGCGTTGGCGATGAACACGGGGACGTGATGGTGATTCAGTTGCCGGATGTGGTTCGGCCAGACGTCGTACCGCATCATGATCGCTGCGGTTGGTTTGATGGTCTGAATGAACCGGCGCGCGTTTGAGGCGGTATCAAACGGGATGTATGTGATAACGTCTGCCAGTCGGTAGTTCTTCGAGTGATCGAAACCCGACGGCGAGAAGAAGCTGACGATGATATGAAGGTCTTTATAACGCTTGCGCAATGCGGCGATGATGGGCTTCGCCTGTTCAAATTCGCCCATCGAGGACGAATGCAGCCAGATCCGACGGTTTCCCTTCAGCTTGCGCATCTCAGATTCAAGCCGCGTGAACAGGTCCGATCGTCCTTCAACACCACGCCGGACCTTCGTATTGAAGAACGCCGCTCCTTGCAGAAAGATCCAGAAGATCGGAATGACGATCACATCATAGAAGAACAGCCAGAGAATATTCATCGCGTGTTCACAGAGTCCGTGTCAATGATGTTCATGGAGATACAAGGCCGAATTGTAGAACGGTGCAAGCGCGCTTAACAGGGCCACCTCGAACGACTGCTGGCGCGTGATCCGGTCTTTCGTGAGTATCCCCCAAGTCCCCTGATTGCTCCGCACATTCTCTTCTTCGGCAACCATGTCGATCACCGCTCCGAGGCTCTCACCACGATGGAACACCGAATCCGCGATGATCGCCGGCACCATGATCGCACCGCTTGATCCGAACGACTCGCGCTCGCCATCCGTAACAAACGCCCAGCTCTGAAGAAAGACGACGCCATTCGCGCTCCATAATCCTCCCTCCAATCCAACACAGAACCGCACTGGACGTTCCTTTTGCATAAGAAGATGCCGCAATGCCTGAGCCCGATTACGCGCACCCGCCATCAGGCGTTCCAGCGACCGAGGCGTCTCATCGACGCCTGAGTCGGCGTCCTGGGCAAGATACTCGATCGCGTCCGGTCGTACATCGAACAACGGCGCTAATCGCTCAAATGTCGCTTTTACCGCATCGACTTTGGGCCGCCGCGCACTACCAATCGCCACTCGGAGGGAAGGATCAGACATAGAAGCGTGCATGCAGAATGGAAACTTATGGTAGAGAAAGTTTGATGGAGAATCAATAAATTGGAGACAAGCCTGGAGCCTATGAGCCTGGAGTGAAAGTCAGAAGTCTAAAGGCAAAAGGGTTGGCCCATGAAGGCAATCCCCCGCCAGCTCTTTTGACTTATGGTTTTTGACTTCAGCGACTGCTCAAGGCTCTCGGCTCATCGGCTTCCTGCACACTCACACACAGATCCCACTATGCGCTCTTTCCTTCGCCGTAATATCCTGAATCTCCAGCTCGTCTTCCTTCCGCTTGCGTTTCTGCTGGAGTGGATGCATGCGAATCCGGTGCTGATCTTTCTTACCTCGTGTCTGGCCATCATTCCTCTTGCGGGATGGATGGGAAAATCGACGGAGGCGCTTGCGGCGACGCTCGGAGCGGGACCGGGAGCGCTGCTGAACGCGACATTCGGAAATGCGGCGGAGCTGATCATCGCGTTCATCGCATTGACGAACGGATACACGGAGGTCGTGAAAGCTTCCATCACCGGCTCGATCATCGGCAACATTCTGCTCGTGCTGGGATTCAGTCTGCTGGCGGGGGGATGGCGGCATCATCATCAGCGGTTCAACGCGACCGCGGCGGGAATGGGGGCGACGCTGCTCGTGCTCAGTGCCATCGGCTTGCTCGTTCCGGCCGCGTTTCACTGGCTCGGCGGGACGGCCGCACAGGAGATCGAGTTGAGTCTGGAGATCTCGGTCATCTTGTTCCTCGCGTACATCGCAAGCCTTGTCTTCACGCTCCGGACGCACACGGAGTTATTCTCCGGCGGCGAGGTTGAATCGCACGCGCCGTCGTTATCTCGTTCGCGCGCGATAGGCATTCTTGTGCTGGCAACAGTGGGCGTTGCATTGGCGAGCGAGTTGCTGGTCGCCGCGGTAGAACCGACTGCCAAGGCATTCGGTATGACGGACGTGTTCATTGGCGTGATCCTTCTCGCCATCATCGGCAACGCAGCGGAACACAGCACGGCGATCGTCGTCGCGATGAAGAACAAGGTGGACCTCTCGCTCAACATCGCCATCGGTTCCAGCGTGCAGGTGGCGCTGTTCGTCGCACCGGTGCTGGTCTTCATCGGCGCCGTGATCGGACAGCCGATGGATCTGGTGTTCACAACGTTTGAAGTGGTTGCGGTCATCGCCTCCGTCGCGACCGTCACGATCGTGGCCATCGACGGAGAATCGAATTGGATGGAAGGCGTGCTATTGCTGGCGGTCTACGCGATCCTGGCGCTCGCGTTCTTTCATTTGCCGGCGTAGGAAGCGGCGGTTGGCGTTTGGCGGTTGGATTTGAGTGATGACGACGAGGTGTTGGCTCCAGACAAGCTGAAGCTTGTCCAACGATCTCGCTACCTCGTGGTGATTATTCACGCATGTCAAGTCGTAATGCAAAAGTCAAAAGAGTTGGCCAAGTCAGTTCCTTCCCGGGCCATTTTTTTTTGCCTCATGATTTTTGATTTCTGCTTCAGGCTCCAGGCTCTCGGCTCCGTGCTCCCCTTCGACTCGCGTGCTTCGACATGCTCAGCTCGCTCAGGGGGCTCACATCCCTTTCACCAACCTCACGATAGGATATCGTCCGATACTCTTGTCCCAATACGGTGTGCGTTGGTAAAAGAAATTCAGGCGCGCGTAAGGATTTTTGACGAACGTGGAATCTCTGGCAAGCCGGGCTTCGAATTCCGTCCTCAGTGCGGGATCCTTCGCCATCATGTCCCGCGCCATCTGCTCCAGCACATACCCCTCCGCATATTCCTTCTGCTCGAAGATCGCATCGAGGTATCCCCATCCCACATACGAATCGGGTGCGTTCGGCTCGAGCAGGTGCATGATCACCTGTGCGCTTCGCTGATCCATTGGGACGATGAATGACCCCGCCGGAATGACGAGCCGCTCCTCGTGCAACTCCGATTTGAATCGCACCGGATGCCGTCCTTCGTTCGGGCGTTCCTGCCATCGCGGCTCCGACAACTGATACCATTCTACGCTTGCCGTCGTGTCCCTCGTCAGTGTGCGCGCATGAATGCCATGGAGTTTCATCCGCTCGATGAACTGGGACCACTCGGCCGGAACAGCGTATGCAACGGGCACCGAAGCGGAATCGGTCACGCGGAATGAATCGAAATACGGGATGACCGTGTCCTGTGGTTGCGAAGAATATCGGAGCCATTCTGCACCCGAGATCTCGCTCTGCACACGCGTCGTCACAACACCCTTGAAGGGGACGAGTCGCGATTCCCGGGTCAACTCGAATCGGAGCGGGATCCATGGGGGCTGCGTCTCGGACGACAGCATCGCTGTTCGCTCATCAATCCGCCGCAGCATCGAACGCAGCTCCTCCCGATGTGCACCGACAAAGCGGATGGACGATTCCAGGATCGCGTAGGTGCTCGCAACGCGCGTCTTGTACGGCTTGAGCATGTGCGTTTCCACGAGCAGAGCCGGACGATTCTGCTTGGCGCAATATCCCGTTGAGAGACGCGGACCGCTCGCGCCAAGGATTAATCCCTGCGAGAGATCATGATCCTCCCGCGGAATGACGTACGGCGCGATGCCATGTCCGGCCGCCTCTACGTTTCGGAGAAGCGTTGGAATGAATGTGGTCTCGTACCAAGAAGAGAGTTCGCGATCGGCGTTCGGCCACGGCTCCATCGCGTATGTTACGTCATATTGAAAATCGATCCCGTCGGTGACGTGGCAGTCAACGAAGAAATCGGGAAGCCATTGGTGAAAGAGCCGGAGCCATGCCTGCATCTCAGGAGCCTCGGCCTTCATGTAGTCGCGATTAAGATTGAGATTCTGCGCCGTGACGCGCCACCCCATTTCCTCGGGACCGTTCTGGTTGATGC
>JBFYQI010000387.1:0-5344 GCA_041302875.1 Ignavibacteria bacterium | reverse complement strand
ACGCTAATCTTCAAGTTCGGTGCGACATGTTTCCACAGAAGTTGGGAAGAACCCGCCTGAACAAATCTCTCGCCAACTGAAAAGCTTGGTCGTTCCTTCCAATCCATCGAAATGTACTGCTTGCTACCGCTCAAATCCTGCTCACGGTGAAATCCCGAACCTTGCTGACTCTCACCATCTCCGACGTGGAATTACCTCAAAATGCTTTTTGTTCGGGGCGCGGCGCGCAGCATAACGTGCCCGCGTTAAGTTGCGGCGGTGAATGTGTGCTGTTTGGTGAATGCTAACGCGACCTTCAATCCGTTGCTCTGCAAGAGGTTCTTGACCAACGCCTCCCCGTCAACTTGAACGCGTTGTTAGGCAGGCGCCGCGAGGATTAGAAGAGACTATCGCACAACAAGTATTCGTTTCGTTTCACAGTGACTGCCTATGTGTAAAACGCAGAAATATACTCCGCTAGAAATGTCAGAAGCATCAAAGTGAAACGTGTATGTGCCCGCAGTCAGTGGCCCTCGCCACAGTTCTGCAACTGAGCGCCCCCAAAGATCATAGACAGTCAAAGAAGTGGCATGCACCGTTGTCGAGAGTTCAAGCGTTATTGTTGACGACGGATTTGCGGGATTGGGATAGCTGAGCAGCAGTACCGTTTCAGGGGGAGGGGGAATCTCCAGAATTGTGCTTTCATAGTAGTGGTAGGAACCATCACTATCAATCTGCCGAAGGCGATATTCTAATCGACCCGATTGAACGTCACAATCCAGGAACGAATAATCATGTGAAACCACGGTGGTTCCTGACCCGGACACGAAGCCGATTGATTGCCAAGACCCTGATGGCGAAGTGCGACGTCTTTCGATTTCAAATCCATAGCAATTCGTCTCGGTAACGGTGGTCCACTTGAGGTGGACGCTACCGAAGAAAGTCGCGGCGGAGAAGGATCGCAATGTTACGGGGAGTACTTCTTCAGTTGGCCTGCACCACAACCGGCCATCATTGGTGCCGATAAAGAGCGAGTCGTTCCAAATGCGCATCGCAGTGACAGACATGTTGCTGAGGCCCTCGTTCGCTAAGCTCCAAGTATGGGCACTGTCAACAGATCGAATAACACCCACGTCTGTGGTTGACATATAGACGATGTGCTTGTCCACCAATATTGAAGTCGGTGCAGCGGTCGTGGGGAGGTCGTAATGATCAAGTGTCCAATACGCTCCGTTGCCTTGCCAGACGAATACTTGTCCGTCGGCCATGGACTCATCCGAGTAATACATGATTTGATCATCGACGGCAAAGGATCTGATGGACCCAGGTAGCATACACTCCCAAGTCACACCGTCATCGATTGAAAAGCTAAGTCCAAAGTACAGTCCTCCTGCGATAAGGGAGTCTCCTTTTCGATGGATTTCGTGTGCTTGTTGATGGTACACATGACAAATGAGCGGATTGTGAAGCCAATTCAAACCCCAATCATTGGAATGTGCAATCCCGAAGTCGGTACCGGCGAACAAATCAGTGTCCGAGATGGCGAATGTATAGATGACTGTGTCTCCAAGCCCGGTATTGATCGCGTTCCAATAGACACCCCCATCACTCGACCGAAACGCACCTTCATTCGTACCAGCAAAATGGAGCCCATTCGGATATGAGATTTCGGCCATCTTGTATGTTAGACTAGAAGCGGTCTCAAAAATCATTATTTAGGACTTGTACTTTGATAGAGAGCTCTGTACGTTGGTGCTATGGCACGACGAGAAGAACTCTCTGATGAACAATGGAAGGTCATCGCACCGTTGCTACCGAAAGGTCGCTTGAAGCCTGGCGGCCGAGGGCGACCACGGCAAGATGATCGGTCCATCTTTAATGGGATCCTCTGGATCCTCCGCTCCGGCGCCCGTTGGCAGGATTTGCCGGAGAGATTTCCGTCATATCAGACCTGCCACCGACGGTTTCAACAGTGGGTGCGCTCGGGTGTGATTCGACACCTCCTGGAGGCTCTCGCCCGGGATTTGCACGAGCGGGGCGGGTTCGACCTGTCCGAGTGTTACATCGACGCGACCTTCATGATCGCGAAAAAGGGGGCTTCAGGATCGGAAAAACCAAGCGGGGCAAGGGTTCAAAGCTCATGGCAGTGGCAGACCGCGCTGGTCTTCCTCTCGCCGTTCACCTTGCATCTGCTTCGCCGCATGAAGTCACCTTGGTACACGATACTCTCAAAGAACGGTTTCTCCGATCGCGACCTCGGCTTCTGATCGGCGATCGCGCGTATGACAGTGACAAGTTAGATGCAGAGCTTGCGCGACATCGCATCACCCTTATTGCACCACACCGGTCTGGTCGGGTGCGACCGATCTCGCAGGATGGACGACCCTTACGACGATACCGCCGACGCTGGAAGATCGAGCGGCTGTTTGCCTGGCTGCAAAACTACCGTCGCATCCTTGTACGGCACGATCGACGCATCGACAACTTTGAAGGTTTTGTCCATCTCGGATGTCTTATGATTCTCTTTAGAAACTATTTTTGAGACCGCTTCTAAGTACATATTGGTCGGCTCGTCCGATTGTCAGGGCATTCCAATTTGCACCTCGATCCGTGGACCTGAACGCACCATCTCCCCGAGTTCCGATGATAATCACGTCGTTTGTGACTACGATTGACGAAACGGCGACACTGGATGGTCGGCCGATCAAGTTCCATTGAGCAGAAGCGGTTGAAACCAGGCAGAAGAGGAGAATAGAATAGCGACAGATCCTAAGAGATGAGACATTGCAAACATGTAGGAATGTTGTCATATGACTCTCGCGAGTAATGTCATCGCTGCGGCGCCTGCCTAACGTGCCCGCGTTAAGTTGCGGCGGTGTATGTTTGAGTCATGGGGTATGCTAACACGACCTTCCATCCGTTGCTCTGCAAGAGGTTCTTGACTAACGCGTCCCCGTCAACTTGAACGCGCTGTTAGCCGGTGCGGCGGCGACATCAACGAGGACAAGAATCATTTCATCAACACGAGCTTGATTGTCTGAAAGACCTTGCCGGCCTGCAATCGGCAGAAGTACACTCCGCTCGGAAGCCCGTCTGCGACGAATGATTCCTCATAGATGCCGGGATTGAGGTGCCGTCTGATGAGTTCTGCGATATGTCTGCCATGGAGGTCGAATATTTCCAGAGAGACGCTGCCTGGTTCGGAGACGGAGAATCTGATGGTTGTGGATGGATTAAATGGATTTGGATAATTCTGTTCAAGAACAGTATACCGGGGAAGGAGCCCTTCCGAATGCACCGTGGCAGATAGATTGGAAAGGGATCGTTTCCAAATGCCAGAAGTGTTCGTGCCAGCGAAAAGAAAGCCACTGCTGATTGCGAGAGCGTTCACTGCGCGGAGGTTTGTACTGAACGAGTTCCAGTGTGCTCCATTGTCGGTTGAGAAATAGACGCCATAGTCAGTTCCTGCGAAGAGATAGGTCTCGGTAAGTGCGAGCGAGGATATGTTGGTAAAAGGAATGCCGTTGCTTGCAGGCTCCCACCCGGGACCATAAACCGTTGAACGATAGATCTTGTAGGGCACTACAACGAAGACAAAGGGCCCATTCGAGTTGAAAGCAAATGCCGGATAAATCATTGATGTTGGAAGTCCCACGCTATCAAGACTCCAAGATTGGCCGAGGTTAGACGATCGGAACATCGGCCCAAAACTCGCCCCTGCAAACATGAGAGAGTCGCGTGCAGCAAGCGCACCGATTTCTCTTGATTCAAGTCCGCTGTTGACAGGTGTCCAAGTCGCACCATCATCTGTCGTTCGATACACTCCATTGTACCCCTGCGTTACGAACATCGCGCTGCCCGAAAGGGCGACCCCGTCAACGTACGGACTTGGAAGGTCTGAGCCGATGGAGTTCCAGGTCTGGCCAGCATCGGTAGAGGCATGAACTCCGCTCCACGTTCCTGCGACAATGCGCGATCCTTCGGAAGCGAACGCGCAAATCTTGTCCGAGGTGACGCCTGTCGGGATCCATGAATATCCCTGATCAGTGGAACGAAGAACCCCTGGCCCGCGGTATGTGCCCGCGAAGAGATTTGATCCGTTAGTGGCTAGGGCAACCACGGAGCAGAAGGTGAGCCCAATATTCGAGGAACTCCAAGTTCTGCAACTGTCTGAAGAGACAAAGAATCCGCCAGCGGTAGCGAACATCCTTACTCCATTGGAGGCGAAGTTGGACACGGGAAAACCCGTTGAAGGAGCGCCGACGGCGTTCCATGTTGAACCGTCGTCTGTGGATCGGAAGAGACCGATTGTATTGTACCCGTTGTACCAACCGCTGAGGTAGAGAACATGGCCACCGGTGACAATTGGGATTGCCGATAGCCTGCTGGGGATTAGATTGGTTGGCAGGCCGACGTTCTTCGCATGCCAAGTGTCGCCACAGTCAGTCGATTCATAAACACCTTGGAGATAGATTGCTGCGAGGATCGTGGTATCATGTGAAATGATGGCTCGGACGCGCGGATTGGGCGGAAGGCCAACGGTGATGGGAGACCAGGTGGCACCGCTGTCTGTCGAGCAAAACAGTCCAGCCATCGTTCCGGCGAAAAGTCTGGTTCCTACAGCATCAATTGTGTTGATTTCGAGGTTCGTGAGTCCCTCGGAACGCGATAGCCAGTTCGCGCCTTCGTCGGAAGAAAGATAGATGCCAGAAGACGTCCCAGCATAGAGATTGACGCCGGTTGTGGCTAGCGCAACAACTTTTTCGCCTGAGATCCCTTGATTTACTGCAACCCAGTGCATCCCCTCGTCACTTGACGCGAAGACGCCTTCTTCGGTCCCAATAAAAACCTTCGATTGATGGATGATGGAAGAGTGGGTTTCGAAGGGACTGAAGCCTTCGTTCACTGGAGTCCAAGAAGCTCCCTCATCCGTTGATCGGAATACTCCATTGCTCAAACTACCGGCAAACAGTACGTAGCGACCCGAGCCATTCCAGTAATCAAGCAAGGTGACTATAGAGGGCCACTGAAATGGATTTTCGCCCGATGGGCCATTTGTTCGCATCCATTGTGCATTGGTAGGAAACGGTCCCATAAGTGCACAGAGCCATGCAAGAAGGAAAGGAATCCAAGTCTTGGTCATGATCGTCACCTGAATATGGGATCGCATAAGTGACTACTCGAATGAAGTAGCCGCACCGGCATAACGTGCTGGCGCTAAGCTGCGGCGCTTAGCAAATTGGTTATCTACCAATAAGCGCCGCCGCCAGCTTGAGCGCCGTGTTATGCTGGGGTCGTTGGTTTGGTGAATCTCGTTTCCTGGTGAATGCTTGTTGACGAATGATCGAGTTCTTAACCACCTCGC
>JBFYQI010000161.1:0-3008 GCA_041302875.1 Ignavibacteria bacterium | reverse complement strand
CCCTCGCCGCCTGCATTTCGTGGGGTGGAACACCATCGAACCGATCTCCTGGACGGGAGAAGGGTTGAAGACGCTCCGGCCCCATCCATTGTTTGGATCGGCAAAGGTGCGTCGAGCGTTGGCGATGGCGATCAACCGAACGGACATCGCACGGTCTCTGCTTGGGCCGTTCGCCCTCCCCGCGGTCGGTCCGGTCTCCCCGATCTTCTCGTGGGCACAGAATGAAGCGCTTCGCCCGGTTCCGTACGATCCCCGTGCGGCCGCGGCATTGTTGGAGGCCGAAGGCTGGAAAGATCGTGACGGAGACGGCATCCTCGACAAAGACGGAAAGCCATTCGCGTTCGTGCTCCGCGTGCAAAGCGGCGTCACCTTGTGGGCGGACATTGCAATGGTCATCCAGCAGCAGTTGCGCACGGTCAAGATCGAAGCGATCATCCAGCAGGCCGAGCGACCGGTGTTCTGGTCGGACCTGATCAACAAGAAGTACGATGCATGGGTGGCCGGATTCGAGGTTCCGCTCGAGGTTCGTCTCGACGACATGTGGCATTCCGACCTCGAGACGCATCCGCTCAACATCGCATCGTACCGAAATCCCGAAGTGGACAAGCTTCTTCAGCGCGTTCGATCTGTCACAAGCCAACCGCTTGCCGCGCGTGACCTGAAAGCCATCCAATCGATCCTCGCCGCCGATCAGCCGTTCACGTTCCTGTTCTGGGAGCGGGGGCGAATTGCCGTGAACCGCCGCGTTGCCAATGTGCATGCGAACGTGATGGCAATGACAAGCGACGCCTGGGACTGGCAGGTCATCCCCGGCCGGTAGCCGTCGCCGAGAGACGCCATGATCTCCTCCCGCACATATGCGGCACAGCGAAGACCGATCCTCCTCGCGTTGCTTCTGCGCCTCGCAGCCGCCGTCCCGGTCCTGGTCGGCATGGTCATTGCCGTCTTCTTCATCGCGCACATTCTCCCGGGAGACCCCTTCGCGCACTATGTCAGTCCGACGCTTCCTGCTGCTGTCGCCGAACAGGCTCGCCGCGCCTTCGGCCTCGACCAGCCGCTTGGGGTGCAATTCCTCACCTGGGTCCGTCATGTCCTCGTTTGGGATTTCGGGGTCTCCTACACGACGCACCAGAGTGTGCTTTCTATGATCTCGCAAGCCCTTCCGGTCTCTCTCATTCTCGGATCTTCCGCATTCATCGTTCAGGTGTTCCTCGCGCTCACCATGGCGCTCGTATCCGTTCATCGTCCGGGCGGTCGTCTGGACCGCTTGCTCTCCGCCGGAGGGATGGTCTTGTATGCAACTCCCTCCTACTTCTTTGGGATCCTTCTGCTCGCGGTCTTCTCGTTTTGGTTGGGGATCCTGCCGTCAGGGCACTGGCAATCGGTGGATGCTTCCGCGCTTCCGCCGCTCGCGCTCTTCTGGGATCGGGCGGTTCATCTTGTTCTTCCTGTTGCCGCGATCGCGATCCCGCGTGCCGCGGCCTTCGCGCGATATCTGCGGTCGTCTCTGCTCCGCACGCTCGAGCGTCCGTTCATTCTTGCCGCCCGCAGCCAGGGTCTTCCGGAACGCTCCATCATTTGGAACCACGCCCTCCCCAATGCACTCATGTCCGCGATCTCACTCGGCGGGCTTGAACTTGGCACGCTGCTGACCGGCACGCTGGTGACCGAAACACTCTTCGCCTTTCCGGGAATGGGAAGGCTCACCGTCGCGGCAGTGTTGTCGCGCGACTATCCGCTTCTCGTCGGATGCACGATCGTCTCCGGATGTCTGGTGATCGTTGCCAATAGCATCGCAGATGTTCTCCACGCTGCGCTCGATCCGAGGGTGCGAACAGAATGACAACGGCACAATCCCGACGCCGTTTCCCATGGCCGCGCGTTCTCGCGCTGGCGGCACTCGGTTCTCTCATCGCCATTCGATGGGAACGGTTCTCCGACACGCTTGCATCGATGGCGTTGACGGTGGGCGTCGTGTTCACAGGCTCGCTCGAGACACCGGGGTTGTGGCGTTGGGAACACACGCAGTTCTGGCTCGCCACGATCACCCTGATCATTCTTCTCTGGTTGCTCGCACGTCCCATCTTCTTCCCGCGTCGTTCTTCTGGATCCGGTGCTGCTTCGATGCGTTCCATTCGTCTTGCCTTCATCTCCGCAGCTGACACACGCGCAGCGTTGGTCCTGTGTGTTATGGGATCGGTCGGACTGCTTGCGCCGCTGCTCGCGCCCAACAACCCGCTGGAGCAGGGAGATCTCTCCTCGAACAGGCTTCGCCCGCCGGCGTCCTCCGGTTGGTATCAGCGCGGGGACGCGGACATCGGAGTCGAGACCGCCGACATGGTCGCTCAGCTCCAACGAGTGAACCTCCGACTTGCGCGATTCGAAGCGACGGGTGACCCCGAACACGCGGGTCGAACGGAGCATTTGTTTCTGTTGGGAAGTGATGCAGTCGGCCGCGATGTCCTCAGCCGTGCGATCATCGGAACACGCACATCGCTCGCCATCGGGATCTTTGCCGCATTCGGTGCTTTGTTGCTTGGGACTGTCACCGGACTTGGTGCATCGCTCGGCACGACCGTCGTCAATCGCGCCGTCACATGGACGACGGACGTGTTCCTCTCCATTCCATCGATCTTTCTCGTCGTTGCGCTTGCCTTCTTCGTCGGCGGATCGCTCTGGGGATTGATCGCCGTCCTTGTGCTCTCGGGATGGATGCGCACGGCGCGCATCGTGCGAGGAGAGATGCTCCATCTTCGTGAACAGGAGTTCATACAGGCCGCTCGCCTGCTCGGTGTCTCCCGCATCCGTCTGGTTCAGCGCCACTTCCTCCCGAATCTCGTGCCGGTACTCGCCACCTCAACCGTTCTGCTGATCAGCGAGATGCTGTTGGCCGAGGCCGCCCTCGGTTTTCTGGGATTCGGCGTGCAGCCCCCTCTGCCCAGTTGGGGCAATATGTTGGGTGAGGCGATCACGCATCTCGAGCGCTCCTGGTGGATCGCCGCGGCACC
>JBFYQI010000383.1:0-3760 GCA_041302875.1 Ignavibacteria bacterium | reverse complement strand
CAATGACGGGGAGCACCAAGTCTATGTTGGCTAGCCTCCCCTTCTTGCGCTCACCGAGTACGCGCTTGTAGCCATCAAGGAAGAGATAATCGTTGATACCGACCACCTTGAATTCAGCTGGGAGTGCCTCAATATCAGCAAGGAACGAATCCCATGCTTCCTGTTCTGCGCCAGGATAATTGTGATAGATGGATGCGGGAGTATGGACATGAAGATCCCATTTTCTCCACTCCGAACCCTGGAGGTAGTTCATTCAGTTGTCCATCAATGTGAAGGTCGGTTGGCCGCAATAGCGTATAACTATATAGTTGACGTAGAAAACTTCCTGCTCGCCTGATCGCTTCCGTCGGGATTCGCCGGCAGCGTTTCAAATGAGTGGGAAAGGCCCTTCGTGGCATACAACAGAAAAGCCTCTGACGCATGCGCGACCGCTGCCATGCGGAACGCACTCATCAGAGGCTTCGGGCCCTCTCGCTCTTCCTTCCCCTCACATCCCCATGTTGAGTGGCTCAAGAATGTAGGGATTGCTCGCCGGACGTGCAAGGGCACGGCAAGCGCGACCTGTCCTTGTTTGCTGTGCCAGGTCAATAAACAGACTCTCATGTCGGCTGGTGCGCCTTGTTGAGCGCATTTCGCAAATTCACTCCTGGGGGTGTTCCGCAAAGAACTCCCAGATGATGTCGGTCGGATTGATTCTGCAGGGCGGTTTTAGAAGACGACCACAGAGGGCACAGAGGGCACAGAGGGTGCAAGATACTCAATCGGCGAGCTTACCGGCGGTGGTTGACTCTCACTTGGGAGTTTCATAGGTTTCTATCGCACATTGCTCGCCGGGGAGACTGTGGAATTGGCGAGTTTCGATGAAGGCCTCCTTTAGCCGCGAGCGTGGTTGAGGGAGGCTTTTACTTTTTCGTCAGCTCGCTTGCACCGGGCAATGCGGACGCGACTTCCATCGGCGAGGAGAATTCACATGAGCCCTTCAATGAGCCGTGGGCTATCACTGGCCATCCTGCTTGCAGGATCTTCAGAATTCGCCGGTCCTTTGCATGCTCAACAATATCTCAACGTGCGATTGGTGGACGGATCCGCAAGGAATATCCCAATTCAAATCCTAAGGCAGATCGCGTTTGACGAGTCTGCCCGCAATATGAACCTCACCTTCTTTGACGCAACAACTCAATACCTTCCTATCGCGTCGATAGGGTGTATCACTTCCTCTGAAATCGCTGAAGGAACGCTTCTGCCTGTTGAATTTGGTGCCTTCTCGGCCATTGTGCAGGGGAATGAGGTGGTACTCTCGTGGGAAACTTTCACGGAAACGAAAAATTATGGCTTTGGTGTGGAGCGACGAACGGAATCAAGCCGTTGGGAAGATATCTGCTTCATCCGTGGTCAGGGCACCAGCAATAGTCCCACCCGGTACAGATACATCGATACTCCCAGGAAGCAAGGAAGACTTCACTATCGACTCCGTCAAACCGACAACGACGGCACGCTCTCGTATGTCGGAGAGCTCTCTATCGTTATCTCCGCTTCTGTGAATCCCCCATTGAGTCAGAACTACCCCAATCCGTTCAATCCGCATACAACAATACAATACTCCGTAGCACAGAAGGCGCATGTATCCATTCGTATCTTCGATTTGCTTGGGAGAGAGGTTGGAGTAGTTGTTGATGAGATCAAGGATGCAGGATCCTACGAGGTTGTTTTCGAAGGCACCGGTCTTTCCAGTGGATTTTATTTCTGCAAACTGACGACGGCGGGTTCTACCGACGTTCGGAAAATGACAATGATGAGTTAACCTTCACTCTTCGGCCATGGAGGCGAAAATGAAAAGCATCTATCTTGCGCTCTTGATATCTGCTATGACCGTACACGTGCCTTCACAAACAAGAATGCTCATCCACAAGAACGACGGAACGATAATCTATCAAGTCCTCTCGTCATTGGATAGTTTGACATTCGACACCCTGATGGTCGAGGTTCCTGGAGGTACGTTTCAGATGGGAAGCAATGATTCGACGTACGAACAACCCATCCATTCGGTGACCCTCAGCGATTTCTTCATTGATAGGTATGAAGTGACATTCGAGAAATGGACTGCCGTGCGAAATTGGGCCTTGTCACACGGGTACTCGGATCTTCCCGTTGGGAGCAACGGTTATGGCGGAACGACGAACCACCCCGTGACCGAATTGTGTTGGTATGATGAGGTGAAGTGGTGCAACGCGCGGTCGGAAATGGATGGGCTCACTCCAGTCTACTATACCGACGAAACGCACGCAACAGTCTATCGCACAGGGACTATCGACCTCTCAGATCAAGCCGTTCACTGGAGCGGCAATGGGTATCGACTACCTACTGAGGCGGAGTGGGAATATGCAGCAGGAGGAGGCCAACTTACACATGGCTACACGTACAGCGGCAGCAACGACATAGATGCCGTCGCTTGGTATATCAACAATTCCGGGAATCATACTCATCCCGTTGGTACAGCGATGGCAAACGAATTGGGGCTCTTTAACTTCAGTGGCACTGTATGGGAGTATTGCTGGGACTGGAGTTCTTCCTATTCATCTGCTTCCGTGACCGATCCGCATGGCCCCACAAGTGGCACAATGCGTGTCCTGAGGGGTGGTTCATTCTTCGCTCCCTCAAGAGGGGTTAGAGTGACAGTGCGCGGAAGCTACACGCCAAATGGGAAAGAGATCTACGGCGGCTTTCGCTGCGTTCAGATGCTTTAGCGGATGGGATCGACATGCCGGGGCTGATTCCGTCATATCGGATTCCTGCGGGTAATTCTTCTTCGAGTTTTCTCTATACCGCTGCAGTTGTTCAACACTTCTTTGTTGAAGAGAATATCCTGAAAGATGTTCGATTCAGGAGAGATGCCGCGTTCCCACGCAAGCCATCTTCCTATTGGAGTGCTGAGGAACTGTTCTCCGGAGATCCCATCTGAGCGGTCTTCCCTTCTAGTCACAACCATCCTTCTGAGTTATTTCGACAGCGCGCACCCCGCCGAAACGATGTCACAACTATGATACGCGGAAAGGGGAAGGAAATGCAATGCGTGGTCGAGTGCTGTGTGGCGCCGGTTCTTCAGCCGACGCTGGCGTGATGCAATACTGCGGACCAGCTCTGGGTCAGCTTCGGACCCTGCGTTACCCGGAATCCCGCCCGCTCCGCAATCCCCAACGTCGTCTGAAACTCTTCCCTGGAGACGTGGAAAAACTTCGGCTCGACGAGCAGGAATCTTCCCTCTTCCTTCAATACGGACTTCAGCTGTTGAAAGAGCAAGGCCTTGTCCGGCACTTCATGCACCATGTAGAAGGCGAGAATAAAATCAACCATCGCCGAAACGTTGACGCTGTCCCGACGGCATTGAACGGTGGTGATCCGCTGCTCCAGCGCGGTCCCCGTGACCTTGCGCCGGAGTTTCTCCAACATGCCGGCCTGCAGGTCTGCAGATATCACATGCCCCGTCGGTCCCACCAGCTGCGCCAATTCGATGGAGAAGAACCCCGGTCCACACCCGACATCAAGGACCTTCATGCCTTCGCTGACGTATGGTGCAAGAATACGACGGGGATCCTGCAGCCACCGCCGGAGTTTGTTGTCGAGCGATGAAGCGAGTTCAACGGGACATACTCTTTCGCGTTCCGCAGCCATGGTCTCTCCTTCAATGTTCCAAATGAGCCGCTTCGGGATGAAACGCGCTCGGCCGAAGCCCGTGCCGCCGCAACGAGTCGGGTCGCCTGGA
>JBFYQI010000148.1:0-2552 GCA_041302875.1 Ignavibacteria bacterium | reverse complement strand
GCCAGCGTGTCAAACGATCGTCCATCCAATGACCCAAGCACATGGTAATTCAAATCTCTTAGTCGGTTATCCCAGACCGCCCGCACGGCTCCGATCTCCTTGGCATATCCGTAGTCGATCTGAATCCAGTCCGGTCCCCCCGACTTGCTGGCCCAGGCGCCGGGAGAACCCGGGAGGATCCGCTCCGGACGGCTCGACGGGCCGGCAACGGACGATGCAGTCACGACGGGTCTTGGAAGAGGCGTCGGAAGGGGGGGAATTTCCCGCAACGTTACGTCGTCGATCCAGACGCTCCCGGAACCACCGCTGCCTGCCGTGACGACGATCTCCAGTCGGCGCAGACGGTCGAGCACGGCATCCTGACGCGGTCCCCAAGCGAAAGTGATATGCCGCTTTTTGACGACCACGCGCTTCCACTCGCTCGGATACGCATAGTTCTTCCAGTTCACCCACCAGATGTGCTCACCGACCGAATCGCTGCTGAACTTGATCTCGAGGTTGTTGACGGGCACCGTCGCCTTCATCCAGAACGACAATTCGTAATCCGACGGCAACGGATGGTCGAATGTACGAAACACGCCGCCGTATCCGGAGCCCTTCCGAAAATCGATGTCCCATCGCAACGCTCCCCCATAAATGCCGGCATCAGCCCGCTCCATCGTGGTCACGCCGGCCGCGGCAAATGCGCGCCACGCACCGATCGTGTCGCATGGATCCAGCAGCACGGGCTTGACGACAGGCTGAGCGCCAAGAAGAGACGGGATGATACCGCTGAGCAACAGGCGTTTCAGGTTCATTGATGGGCCTCCCGTGGCGGACCTTATTCCTTGATCCCGCCAACCATGATCCCCCGAACGTAGTGGCGCTGGAAACTGAGGAAGAGAATGACGACCGGGATGATCGTCACGACCGAACCCGCCATCATCAATTCAAGGTCCAGCACATGTTCCCCCATGAGATTCGCAAGCGCGACCGGGAGAGTGTACCGGGCTTCATCGCTCATGATGATGAGGGGCCACATGAAATCGTTCCATGTCCCCATGAACGTGAACAGCGCAAGGGTCATGAGGATCGGCCGACAAAGCGGAAGGATTACGGAGCGATAGATCTTGAAATCGTTCGCGCCATCCATGCGCGCCGCCTCGAGGAAGCTGTCCGGAATGGAGCGAACGAACTGCCGGATGAGGAAGATGCCGAAGATGCTCGCGAGTCCGGGGATGACCGCCCCCGCATACGTATTGACGAACCCCATGGTCTTGAGCATGAGAAACAGGGGCAACATCGTCACCTGGGCCGGGATGACCATCGCGCTGAGCAACACCCGGAAGAGCCGGTCGCGCCCCCGAAACGCATACTTCGCGAACGCGAATCCTGCCATCGAGTTGATGAACAGCGACACAAGGGTCACGACGGAAGCGATGATCAGACTATTCAGGAAATAGCGCCCCATGTGGAGACGTTCGCCCAGGGCGACATAATGCTCCAATGTCGGCGTCCGTGGAATCAGCGGAGGCGGTGAACCGCTCGCTTCTCCGGGCGCCATGAACGAAGCCGATACCATCCAGAGCGCGGGCGTCAACGTTGCGATCGCGATGACCGCAAGAGCAACATTCATCACAATGTGCGACGTGCGGATCCTCATTGTCCGGTCCTCCGCTGGAGCGCGATCTGCGCGAGCGTGAAGATGAGAATGATCGCAAAGAGGATGAAGGCGATCGCCGCCGCATGCCCCATGTTCCACCACCGGAAGCCCTGCTCGTACATGAGCAACACCACGCTCGTCGTGGCATACAGCGGCCCGCCCTGCGTCATCACGTACGGCTCCGCGAACAACTGGAAGTATCCGATGACGGTGATCATGACGACGAACACCGTCGTGGGCGCGAGCATGGGCAATGTGATATCGACGAATTGTCTCCACCACCCGGCACCGTCCAGGTGCGCCGCCTCATACAGGTCGTCGGGGATGTTCTGCAGACCGGCGATGAAGATGAGCATGTTATAGCCGAAGTTCTTCCAGACCGCCATCAGAATGATGGCCGGCATTGCGTACGTTGGATCACCGAGCCAGTCGATCATTCCGATGCCGAACCACGAGAGGAGGTGATTCAGCAAACCATCCGCCGGGTGATAGAGATAGCGCCAGACGACCGCGACGGCGACAAGACTGGTGACGACAGGTAGAAAATAGATCGTGCGGAAGAGGGTCTTGAACCGCGAGAGCTTCGAGTTCAGCATGAGCGCGGTACCCAGGGAAACGGCGACCGACAACGGACCGCCGACCAGGACGAAGTAGAAGGTATTCTTCAGGGCAGTCCAGAACAGCGGTGTGTCCAGAATGCGAAGATAGTTTTGCATCCCGACGAATCGCACCATGCCAAGATCGGCCAGCGCATAGATATCGAAGTCGGTGAAACTGAGAACGAGCGCGCCAAGGACCGGGATCACAAAAAAGATGCCGATCGCCGTCAGCGCAGGGGCGAGGAAGAGCCATGCGGCCGCCGTTTGAGATCGGCGATGCCCGGGGGCCGGCCTCATCGTGTGCCTCCCTG
>JBFYQI010000139.1:0-3294 GCA_041302875.1 Ignavibacteria bacterium | reverse complement strand
TCCCAAGGTTGGGTACGATATCGAACGGGTTGCCCAGTTGTATGCGGACGAGTTGCTGAAGAGAAAATAGCGGCGCTCTGCTCGCATTCTTGTTGTTCAAGGTCGCCGCTGGTGGCCTTTTTTTTTCTCCATGAAAAAGAACTTTCAGATCCACGTTCTCGAGGGTGCCCTGTATATCGGCAGCGGTGCGTTCCTGTCCGCGCAAACGATGTATCCGGCGCTCCTCACCCGCATGGGGGCCGGGAATATCGCCATCGGTGGACTGCCGGTGGTGACATACGTGTTCTTCTTCCTCCCACAGGTCATCGCCGCGAACTTCGTCGGTCGCCATGGACTTCGAAAACCCTGGGTGTTGAATGTCGGGATTCTCCAGCGACTGCATGTGGGAGCACTCGCATTGACGGTCGCTCTTTCAGGATATCTCCCGCCGGCGATCCTCCTTCCGCTCTTCTTTGCGATCTTCATCTCGAACCAGGTGATGGCCGGCGTCGCATCGCCCGCATGGTTCGACTTCGTGATGAAGACAACCTCGCTGCATCGGCGCGGATTGCTCCTCGGATTGCGAACATCCTTTGGCTCGCTCGTCGGATTCGCGAATGGCATGGTGCTGACGATCCTCCTGACGACGCTTGACTATCCGTGGAGCTACGGATCGGCGATCGGACTCGGATTCCTATTTCAGCTCTCTTCATGGGTCGTGCAGCGCAATGTGGTCGAATCGCATGCCTCACCGCTGCGAGCCCCGGTTCCATTCCGCGAATTAGGGAGTCACATTCGCGCGATCCTGGCATCAGACAAGGAGTTCGTGCGATTCTTGGTTGCGTCCGCCTTTCTGATCCTCGGCTTCGCCGGCGTCGGATT
This sequence comes from Ignavibacteria bacterium, assembly GCA_041302875.1. Taxonomy (GTDB): domain Bacteria; phylum Bacteroidota; class Ignavibacteria; order UBA10030; family UBA10030; genus JAKAJH01. Next base: position 2,433 of record JBFYQI010000139.1, on the reverse strand, counting down.
CTTCACCGTCTCTGCGCTGAACACGTACGGCCTTTCGGAATCCGCCGTAGGCATCTACACGATGTTGACGATCGGTGCTCAGATCGCGAGCGGTGCGGTATCGGGATGGATCTCCGACAAGTGGGGAAGCAAGTACTCCGCACTCCTTTCGGGTACAAGCTTGACGCTCGCACTCCTGTGCGCAGCCGCAGCGACCACTCCGGAGTGGTATTACCCGGTCTTCGTCTTCATGGGCATCACGATCGGCGCCGAGTTGATGGCACGCTACAATTTTACCGCCGAATGCTCCCCCGAATCGGAACGGGTGTTCTACGTTGGCTTGATGAACGCGTGGATGGCTCCCTGGTATCTCGGGAGTTTGCTCGGAGGATGGATCTCTGACCTCTTCGGCTACCGCGTCCTCTTCGCCGGCTGTCTTCTGTTTGCGCTGACCGGGCTCGTCATCCTTTCGCGCATCCGGAACCCGCGTCGTCGTCTTCTTGCGGTTTCCTCGAAATAGAAGTACTATTTGTCGAGCGATAGGAGGATATCACCGTGTACGAACGTTGTCTCAATGAAGCGGAACGTGTGCTGGGAGCGCAACGCGATTCCATCTCTCCCGTGAAGAAGCTGTGGGAGGTCGTGCTGCGCGGAGGCAATTCTCAGGGTTTCGAGGTGCCGATGCTCGCGGACTTCACCGCATTGCTGGAAGGAGACAAACGCTTCGACATTCTGCCTGCGGTCGACGAAGATATTCAACAAGATCTCTTCGAGGGGAGCGATGAGGAGATCGGCGAAATGGAAAAGCTCGGTGTGTCCCCGGAAGACCGGGTGCGCCTCCACCGTCCAGTCGCTCCCGCCGAATCGGAGGAAGAGGAGGAGATCACCAGCCTTCGACGCGTGCAATCCTCCCGCCCGGCAAAGAAGAACACCTCTCCGTCCCGCGCGCGCGCCGCGAAGCCTGCTCGCTCGACCTCCAAGAAGAAGCCCAAGCCCGCTCCCCGCAAACCCTCCAAACGGCGCCCTGCACGCAGCGGCCGCGGGACGACGGCGAGGCGCAGAACGACTGCGCGTCGTGGTCGCAAGAAGTGAACACGGATGCCGGAGGAACGCGAACAATCGTGGACGATCCGCGGGTTGATGAAGGCCGCGATCGATCACCTGCAGAAGAGTGGCATCGATAACGCCCGCTTGAACGTCGAACTTCTTCTTTCTCACGCCCTCGAGTTGCCGCGTATCACTCTGTATACGAGTTTCGAACGCCCTGTGACGCGCGATGAAGTGCGCCGATTCCGTTCCCTGTACGAGCGCCGGCTCAAGCACGAACCGCTGCAGTATATCGTGGGATCGGCGAGTTTCATGGGGCTCGCGATCCAGGTCGATCCGCGTGTACTCATCCCCCGTCCGGAGACCGAGTCGCTCATCGAGCAAGTGATGATGCGTTGCGGGGAGCGATCGGGCGCCGATCCGGTCGGAATTCTGGAGGTCGGAACCGGCAGTGGCAATATTGCCGTTGCGCTCGCGAAGTACATCAAGAACATCTCCGTCTGTTCGATCGACATCAGCGAGGAGGCGCTCGCCGTCGCGAGGGTCAATGCGGGGGTCCATGGGGTGGACGCGTTGATCGAGTTCCAGCGGATCGACTTCTTCGAGCCAGTGGACCAACTGCTCCGTCGACGCTTCGACATGCTCGTGAGCAATCCACCGTACATCGCCCGTGACGAATGGGAGACACTCCAGGAGGAGGTGCGGGGCCATGAACCGGCCGGCGCGCTGACCGACGGCAACGACGGGCTGAATTTCTACCGCCGCATCGGTGAACTCGCGCCATTACTCCTCAACGACAACGGCTCGGTGTTCGTTGAGGTCGGATTCGGGCAGGCGGAGATCGTCCGGCAGATGTTCGAAGACACGGGCATCTCGGGATTGACGATCACACGAGACCTGGACGGTGTCCCCCGCGTGGTGTGCGGACAGTGCCGTGCCCGTGCACGCAACACAGCGATGAACAACTGATGCGTGCCCTGATCCAACGCGTGACCCGGTGTTCCGTAACCATCGACGGCGTCGTTCACAGCGCCATCGGCGCGGGAATGGTCATTCTGCTGGGGGTGCGATCGGATGACACGTCTGACGCCGCTCGCTCTCTCGCCGATCGATGCACCGCGTTGCGGATCTTCGACGATGCGGATGGCAAGATGAACCGCTCTCTTCAGGATGTCGGAGGAGCGGCGATGATCGTCTCGCAGTTCACGCTGTACGGGGACACACGAAGGGGGAATCGCCCCAGCTATTCAGACGCCGCACCCCCGGAGCTCGCGGAGCGGTTGTACGAGGAGTTCGTTGCACGGATGCGCGAAGTGCTCGGCACGGAACGAATCCGGACCGGAAAGTTCCGCGCAATGATGCAGGTGGAACTCGTGAACGACGGACCCGTGACGGTGACCGTGGAAA
>JBFYQI010000110.1:0-7907 GCA_041302875.1 Ignavibacteria bacterium | reverse complement strand
TGTTTCGCCTGTATCAATATTACTACTCGATCGGGCTGTACAAAACGGCGGAGCAGAAACTGGCGCAGTTGAAGGCGGAGTATCCGTTCTCGGCATACGCATCGGAGGAACCGCTGGGCACGGAACAGAAACCCGTGATCGAACAGAAGCCGATCGCGACGAAGGCGGCGGAAGAAGAGGCCCCCGTTGTGGCGGAGCAAAAGCCACCGGTTGTGCCGAAGCCGGACGTCGTCGATAGGCCGGTGGAAGTGAAGCCGCGCGGCAAGGTGCAGAAGTTCTCCACGGGATTCACCGTGCAGGTCGGGGCGTTTTCGACGATTCAGAACGCCGAGGAATTGAAGAAGCGCTTTGAACGCGAAGGACACGTCGCAACGATCTTCACGATGGTCAGCGGCGGCAAGAAGCTGCACAAAGTGTGGGTGGGGGAATTCAAGACATTCAATGAAGCGCGCCAATTTGGCGCGGACGTGAAGACAACCTTCAATCTCGAGTCGATGGTTGTTTCCCGCTGAGCACGCATGGACCGCGCAAAATTCCAGAAGGAAACAGGACTTGTTGGACGCTCGGACGAGATGCGCGAGATCATCGACGTCATCCTCCAGGTGGCGCCAACCGACCTGAGCGTTCTCATCACGGGAGAAAGCGGCACAGGAAAGGAAGTGGTCGCGAAGGCGATTCACCGGGCAAGTCGACGGAGCGACCAAACGATCGTTTCCGTCAACTGCGGCGCGATCCCCGAGGGGTTGATGGAAAGCGAGCTTTTCGGCCACGAGCGGGGCGCGTTTACCAGCGCGGTAGATATGCGGAAGGGATACTTCGAGATCGCGGACGGTGGAACGATCTTCCTCGACGAGATCGGCGAGACGCCGCTGGCGACGCAGGTGAAGTTGCTCCGAGTTCTGGAGACCGGAGAGTTTATGCGTGTCGGGGCGTCCGTAGCGCGCACAGCAGATGTCCGGATCATCGCGGCGACGAACAAAGCGCTGGAATCTGAGGTCCAGCAGAAACGATTCCGGGCGGATCTCTACTTCCGTCTTCGAGCGGTAAGCCTCCAATTGCCCCCGTTGCGCAACCGGCGGGAAGATATCCCCGCGCTGGTCGATCACTTTGTCCGCGTCGTGACGGAACGCAACAACCTGCGATTTGCGGGGTTCACGGACGACGCAACTGAATTATTGATGGCATATCGATGGCCCGGCAACGTCCGGGAATTGCGCAACCTGATCGAGAGCGTGATCGTCCTCGAGAAAGGTCGGCGCCTGAACGCAGACGACGTACAAAAGTACTTGCAGGAGATCGCGCCAGTGATCGCAGAACGAAACCTTCCGGTAGTGACGAACAAGACTGTGGAGCAGGCGGAGCGCGAGTTGATCTATCGGGCCCTGTTGGATCTGAAAGGAAACATCATCGAGTTAAGGGACCTCTTCACAACGCGGATGAGCGCGGGGCATGAGGTCGCCGTGAGCGGGGAGCATCGCAACGGCAACGGAGCGGTCACGCTGGACGAAATGGAGCGGCGACTGATCATGGATGCGCTGGACCGGCACAACGGGAATCGTCGCATGGCGGCGAAGGACCTGAACATCAGCGAACGAACGCTGTATCGGAAGATCAAGGATTATGGACTGCAGTAAGTCAGAAGTCAAAAGGCATAAGGCAAAAGGGGTAACGGCTGCGCTGTTGCTGATGGCGGCTGCGCTTGCAGGATGCACGTACTCCTTCACGGGCGCGTCGGTGCCGCCGCATCTGAAGACGATCGCGATTCCCGCGGTGGAAGATCAGAGCGGGTTCGGAGACCCGACACTGCGTGACTCGTTCACGCGGGACCTGATGCAGCAGTTCACAAGCGATAATACGCTTGAGATCTCCGACCGCGCGAACGCGGACGCAGCATTGGAGGGCGTCATCACCGATGTGCGAGACGCGCCGGCCGTGCTGGAACAAGGGGAGAATGTCTCCGCGCGGCGGATCAGCGTGTCGGTGCGCATGACATTTCAGGATTTGAAGCTTCGTAAAAAGGTTTGGGAAAAGACATTCACGCAGTACGGAGATTATCCGTCCGGCGGCGGACTTGCCCAGCGAAAGCAGGGCGTGGACGAAGCCGTACGAAAACTCACCGAAGATATCTTGAACGAAACAGTCGCAGGATGGTAACCCCATGACGCTTGCCGCATTCTTCTTCCGCCAGGAGATCGTGGAAAATCCCGTGTTCACGGATTTTGTCCTCTATCTCTATTTCATCTCCCTCTCGATCCTCTTCGTTTTTGGCGCGCACGGATTCGTGATGGTGTTTCATTATCTCAGACAGCGCCGTATTGAGAAACATCAGCCAGAACTCGTCGAAACCCCAATGGTGACGGTACAGCTCCCGATGTACAACGAGCTCTACGTTGCCGAGCGCATTATCGATGCGGTCTGCGCGATGGACTATCCAAAAGACCGAATGGAAATTCAGGTGCTTGACGATTCCACGGACGAATCGATCGAGGTGAGCCGTCGGGCTGTTGAGCGCTATCGAGCGCTGGGATACAACATCGAACACGTTCGACGACCGAGCCGCACGGGCTTCAAGGCGGGCGCGCTCAAGTATGGACTCGAAACGGCGAAAGGAGATTATATCGCCATCTTTGACGCGGACTTCGTGCCGAACAGGGATTTCCTCGAAAAGACGATCCCGCACTTTGCGGCCGATCCACGCATCGGCGTTGTGCAGACGCGCTGGGAACACCTGAACGGCGAGTATTCACTGCTGACGCGGACGCAGGCCTTCGCGCTCGACGGACACTTTGTCATCGAACAGGATGTGCGCAACAAGGCGGGGTTCTTCATCAACTTCAACGGCACGGGGGGCGTGTGGAGGAAAGCGGCCATCCTTGACGCCGGAAACTGGCAAGCCGACACATTGACGGAAGACCTTGACCTCAGTTATCGCGCACAACTACGCGGATGGAAATTCAAGTACCTGTGCGACGTGACGTCACCCGCGGAGCTCCCGGCCGAAGTGAACGCGCTCAAGACACAGCAGTTCCGATGGACAAAAGGAGCGATCGAAACGGCGCGGAAGATCCTGCCCGAGCTCTGGAAATCCAACATTCCCCTCAGGCTCAAGATCCACTCCACATTTCATTTGACGAACAACATCGTGTTCCCCTTCATCATTCTGGCCGGCGTATTGAACGTACCGTTAGTCTTCATTAAACAACAGGGCGGGCATGAGTCCTATTTTGCAATGATGTCGGTATTTGTCCTTGCGTTCATCGGATCATTCCTCTTTTATCTCTTCTCGCAGAAGACCGTGTATGGCGACTGGCGTAGACGGATCCTCCTGTTCCCGCTGTTCATGGCTGGGAGCATGGGGTTTGCGGTGAACAACTCGAAAGCGGTCTTTGAGGGGTTGTTCCGTCGCCGCAGCGAATTCGTCCGGACGCCGAAGTATGCAATCCAGGGGAAGAAGGATTCGTGGACGGAGAAAAAATACGCCAGCAAGAAGAAAACGGACTGGGTGGTCGTCGTCGAGGTCATCCTGGCGGTCTATTGCTTCTTCGGTGTGATTTCTTCATTATATTATCTCGAGATCGCCGCCGTGCCGTTCCAGTTGTTGTACTTCCTCGGCTTCTCGTTCGTGTCGTGGCTGTCCATCAAACACTCACTTGATGCACGGAAACTGCGCCAGCAAGCTGCCCATTCATGACTGTTGAGCAGGAACAGATCGCCGCTCTTGAGCGAAAGGTAGGACCGGACGCGAGGTCTCCGCTGTTCGCCCGCCTTGCCGAGCTGTATCTGAACGACGGGCGCGCGGAAGACGCATTGCGGCTCTGCGACAGCGGACTGGCGAATCATCCGTACTACACGACCGGACATCTCATCAAGGGGAAGGTCTTACTCTCCTTGAACATGCCGACGGAAGCGCGTAGGCATTTTGAGATCGTCGTTGACTTCCTTCCGGGCAGTCAGGCAGTCCGAGACCTCCTCGCATCCATTCCCCCACCCATAGAAGAAACGCTGGTTGTACCCGAGCTGCCGCCGGTAGAAGAAAAGCCAAAGCGGCGCATCGAGGACATGTTCCAGCAGATCACCGCGGAGCCCCCACCCGCGAAGGCTCTTGAAGAACCGCCGCTTCCGCCGCAACCGGAAGAACCGGTTCAGATCTCTGACTTCATCGAGTCCGCTCCTTCGGCGGAGGTTGCTGTGCCGCAGGAATTGCCTGCCGACGAAGGCTTTGGACTTCCGGCCGAACCCGCTTCGGTTGATGCCTACAGTTTCGCGCCCGCGGAAACCGTTGAGCACGTTTTGCCGCCAGAGTTTGCGGCGCCACCCGCCGAGCCGGCATCTGAAGAACCGCCACCCAGCTCGGCAGAACGGCCCCCCGCGCATGATTTCTTTGGAGGCATCTCTGGATACACACCGGACACGACGGTAGAATTTCAACCGGCGTATGTAGAGCCCGAGGCTCCAACGGGAGCCGTACTCTTTGGAGAAATGCCGCCTTCGGAAGCCCCCCCCGCAGCAGAGCCATCGTCCATCGTTCAGCAGGAAGAACCTGCGCCATTCACGGGATTTGGTTTTCCAGAACCCCCTCCGATGGTCGAGGAGGTGCTTCCGGTTCCCGCCCCTTCTCCGGAGCCTGTGCCGGCGGAGGGAGAAATGCTTTTCAGTGGACCGATGGACGGGGACACGTATGAGAAGTTCGCATTGCGGATGCGGGCGGAGATGTCGGGCGAGAACACGATGACGCTGGAGGATTTTTACAGCGGCGCCGCGCCAAAGCCGGTTGGACCAAAACCCGGGACAGAGAGTGGCATCAAGAAGGACCGGATCGAGGAGTTTGCGGATAAGTTGCAGGATGCGAAGAAGATCACGCCGGTGATCAACTTCTCGCAAAAGGCTGCGGTGATTGCGTCGGAAGAGGACATGCCGACAAGCACGGGATTCGTGACGCCAACCTTGGCGGAGATCTACGCGAAACAGGGATGGTATGATGATGCGATCAAAGCGTATCGAACGCTGATGGTAACGAAGCCAAACGAGCGGGAGCGATTTGAAAAGAGAATTGCGGAGTTGGAGGAGTTGAAGACAAAATCGGGAGAATAGAGGCGAAAGAGAAAAGGCGTGCTTCAGGCGAGCGATAGCCGGAAGAAAAGATATCCCGGAAAGGTTCCGGGATTTTTTGTTTTTCTGCGTGAGGAATTGGGCGAGAAGGATCGGGGGGGAAAATCGGGGCGAAGTCTTGTGGCGGGAAATTGGGAGGAGGGCGGATGGCGAAAATGAGGGGGAATGGGGGAAAGATGGTCAAAGCTGCACGATTGCAGAGGAGGGGCTTAAGCCCCTTAAGCCCCCTAAGGGGCGGGCTGATTTTCTCACCGCCCCACCCCACCTCTCCAGCTCATTCCCACCCCCCAACCCGGCATGACGATTTCTTCGGCAAAACACAAAACAAGAAACCCCGGCTTCTGACCGGGGTTCTTCGCTTCTGACGCTCGAACGAATCAGGCTTTGTTGACCTGCTTCGCCATGCTCGACTTCAGATTCGCCGCCTTGTTTTTGTGGATCAATCCCTTCGCCGCCATCTGATCGAGAAACTTCCCAGCAGGGGCAAGAGCCTTCTGACCCTCTTCCTTGGTCTTAGTCGACCGAACCTTCTTTACGAGCGTCCGCATCTTCGAAACTTGTGCCTTGTTGCGCTCGGCCCGGCGCTTGGTTTGGCGAACGCGCTTTTCTGCTGACTTATGCTGTGGCATCCTCTATCTCCTTTGACTCCGGAATTTCAACAATACCAAATATACCTAGAAATGCTCTGAAATACAAACATTATGACGATTTCTATTCCTCCCCATGAACCCCGAGTCCTCGCAGAAGGCCATGAATGATCGCGGCAGTCGCTCCCCAGATATCGTGATGCCCATACAGATAGCGGTGCACAGGTTGAAGAATCCCCATGCGCTCGCGAATCTCTTCCGAGTGGTATGTTGTGTCGAGAAAGAATGAAACCGGAACCTTCAAGATCTCTGCAACCTCTGCCGGATGCGCATTGAGCGCCGGGAGCCGTTCGATGTATCCCACCACCGGCGTTATACTGAATCCGCTTGGCGTGGCCAGGTCGTCGAACAGTCCAAGCACGCGAACACGATCTCTCGGCAGCCCGATCTCCTCTTCCGCTTCCCGTAAGGCGGTTTCGACGATGGAACGATCCGCAGCATCCATCACACCGCCGGGAAACGATATCTGCCCCTTGTGGTGCTCCACCTCATCCGTTCGCAGCGTCAGAACCAATTTAAGCTCGTCGTCCTCCCTGAGGAATGGAACAAGAACACCGGCGGGGCGGAGGAGACCGGGATCAATTTCTGATCGCGCTCGGGTGGTCAGGTAGCCGCGTATGTGAGATTCGTTGAACACTGCGTTGTCAAATGTGATCGAGCGCTTGCCGAAAATCGGCGACGAGATCGTCGATGCCCTCAACGCCAACCGACACACGGATCATTCCCGGTGTAACGCCATGCATGCGAAGCTCTTCTTTGGACAGAAAGATGTGGGACGAGTAGACCGGAATGCTCACGAGTGTTTCCACGCCGCCAAGCGACATAGCGTTCACAGCGACGCGCAGGTGGTCGGCAACCGTGACCGCCGCCTGCACGGCCGTGCGCTTGCGTGAAGGCTTAACCTCGATCGTCAGCATTCCGCCGAATGCGCGCATCTGCTTCTTCGCCAATGCGTGCTGGGGGTGTGAACGCAGTCCGGGATAGAGGACGCGATTGACCTTGGGATGTCGCTCCAGGGCGCGGGCGAGCGCGAGGGCGTTGTCGTTCTGGCGTTGAACACGCAACTCGAATGTTGCGAGACTTCTGCCGAGAAGAAACGCCGCAAAAGGATCCAAGCAGCCGCCGTGATGTTTGGCAAGGCCCTTGACGTCTTTGATGTACGAAGAGGAACCGACAACACAGCCCGCGATGATATCGCTGTGTCCCCCCAGGTACTTTGTCGCACTCTCAACGATCACGTCGACGCCAAGAGCGAATGGATCCTGGTTCAGAATGGTCGCGAATGTGTTGTCGATCATGATGAGGATCTTGCGACCGAGGCGTTTCTCCGCACGCCGTGTGTGCTTGACAACCTCACGGATATCGATGATGTCGAGTGTCGGATTGGTTGGCGTCTCAAAATACACCACGGATGTTCGCGGTGTTGCAAGCGAGAAGATCTCGTTCAAATGATCGGGGGATACCCAACGAACGGTGATTCCCTGCTTCGGCAACACGTCGCGCATCCATCGATACGATCCGCCATAGAGAGAAGGGGTGCTGATGATCTCATCGCCGGCGTGTGTTACCGCAAGAACTGCGGTTGTAAGAGCAGCCATGCCGGAGGAGAACAGCGCGGCCGACTCAGCCCCCTCGATCAATGCAAGCCGTTCTTCGACATCGTGAACCGTTGGATTATGGTACCGCGTGTAGACATACACGGACGGATCGCCCTTCGCGAATCGAACCGCATCGTCGGACGAGTTGAAACGGTATGTCGACGTCTGATAGATCGGTGTTGTAAGCGGACCCTTGTACGCATGAAGCTTGGTGCCGTGGATGGCACGGGTTGACACGGATGTCTTCTCGGGACTGATGTGAATCAAGCGCTTCTTCTTCATGAAAGGCTCTTTCGAAGTCTGGTAGGGGGTCAGTTATTCAAAACACATCAATCATATTGCCGATTTTGCGCGAAAAACGCAACCATGACTATTTTCTGACAACTAGGGAACTCTTGATCAATCTGCACGGTTAAGTAACCATAGGGCGTGTAAACGCTCAATACGTTCATAACGCTTAATTCGTGGAGGTGTGTGATGAATTTCCAAAAGCTTCTTGGGTTCGCCTTGATGGCGCTCGTTCTGGGGACATCCTCCGTCGTCGCCCAGACTG
>JBFYQI010000106.1:0-4961 GCA_041302875.1 Ignavibacteria bacterium | reverse complement strand
CATCGTCGGTCCTGCCGGAACAACGACGACGATCCAAGACACGGCCGCGGGTTTGAACGGTCTCGTTGCCTATTTCGTCCCTGATCTGGTCGGACAATACACCGTCACGATGACGGCAACGACGGCCCAGAAGGGTGTTGCGAATCCCGTCACCATGAACTTCATTGCAGCGAAGTTCGTTGGCTCCGGTATTAGCCTCACACCGACTGGCGGTATCCCCGCCGCTTGCGCATGTCACGCCACAAATCCGGGTGTTTTCACTGAATGGCAGGCAACTAAACACGCCACCGCCTTGAAGCGCCGCTTTGACGGCCTGACCGACCAGGGTACCCCTGAGCCGGGTGGCGGACATTTTGCCAACTACTGCATGCCGTGCCACGCTGCCGGCTATTACAAGTCGAAGCTCGCCGGTGTCACAAACGACGGCTACGGCGAATGGGCAACAACGGCTGGCTTCAGCGTTGTTTCCCCGCAGCATGTGGGAGTCTATGATTCTTTGTTGGCGGCTGCAGGTTCCAATCCGAACCTTGCAAAGACGATGAGCCTGATGGGCATCCAATGCGAAAGCTGCCATGGTCCGGCAAGCCAACATACATTCGGATACAATCCGGCGCCGAATACCAAGCTGGATAAGACCTGGTCTTCCGATGTTTGCGCTCCTTGCCACTTCTCCAGCGATCGTCATCCAAAAGGATATTCGTGGGAAGGGACAGCTCACTCGAACGCGCTTGTCTCGGGTGTTTCAGCTGAATATACCGGCCGCGCAGGTTGCACAGCGTGTCATACGGCTCAAGGCTACGTGAACCAGACGATCAATGGTCTCCCAGAGCCCGTTCCGACTGCGCCGGCAACCAAGATCTTCGCGAACCCATCGCCGATCACATGCCAAGCATGCCACGATCCACATAGCGATAAGAATCCGGCGCAATTGCGTCGCGCGACTGTTGCAGAGTCGTGCACAGGCTGCCACACAACGCGATTCAGCGGCGCCTCGGGTCTGCACCATTCGCACCAAGGACAGATGCTCGCCGGCACAGATGCACCTGCCATGACGGCAACCACACCTTTGTCTGGTTTTGGAAATCTTGGCGGCTGGGAACTTCCGGGCTACGTGTATGAGAATTCCTCGCACAGCGCCATTGGCGAGAAGTGCGTCGATTGCCACATGGCAAAGACCCCGACGTACGATCCGACCTACGTCACCCCCGATACATTGTTGAACAAGGTCGGCGGTCACTCCTTCCGCGTTGCCTACTCGCCCGACGGCGTGAGCAAGTATCTCAACTATGTCGGTTGCGAAGAATGCCACGGTGAAGTGACGATCGAATTCGTCGAACTGACGAAGGCGAAGACGGAAGCGCTGTTGGCGCAGTTGGCCTCGGTCCTCCCGAAGCGCGATACACTGGGCACGCCATCTTGGCCACAAGACGCAACCATCTGGCGCGCGAACGGTCCGGCGGGAGCTGCAAAGCCCCCGTTGACCACAATCCAGAAGGCTGGCGCCTACAACTACTACTTCGTGCTGAACGACGGCAGCTATGGTTCGCACAACTACCTCTATGCGAAGAGCCTGCTTGAGGCCTCCATCGAGCAGTTGAAGCTGACCTCCGCGGCTGCTTCCATCTATTCGATCAAAGATATTCCGGGCGACCAAGGCCGCAAGGTCCAGATCATCTGGAACAAGTTCCCCGCCGAGAACTTCAGCTACAACGCCGTTGTCAGCTACGGAATCTGGCGGAAAGATCCGAACCTGAAGCTCGGAAAGATGAACCGGTTCGACAACTACACCGAGATGATCAAGAGCCTCGTGCCTGGTCAGTCGGCGTTGTTGGGCAGCGATGTATGGACCTATGTTGCCTCCGTGCCGAAGGGTTCGAAGCTGGATTCACTCTATTCCTTCGTCGCGCCGACGCTGTTCGACTCCACGGTGACCTCCGGTCAGAAGTGGTCGGCATACTACATCGCCGGCTATGCGTCCGACAACCTGACGATCTATGCGTCGCCGATCGACAGCGGCTACTCGGTCGACAACATCAGCCCGGTCACGCCGGTGTTCCTGCCGTTCAGCAACGTCCAGAGCGGCATCCAGCTGGCATGGCAGCCCCCGGTCGAGCCTGACGTCGAGTACTACAACCTGTATCGCGGCACCGTGGCGGGCTTCAACCCGGCCAGCGTGACCCCGACCAAGGTGAAGGACACGAAGTTCGTGGACCAGAACATCTCGAACGGCACCACCTATTACTATCGCCTTGAAGCGGTCGATGCGTCCGGCAACAAGAGCCCGTTGACGGCCGAAGCGATGCACCAGGCGAACGATGTCATCGAGAATGGCGGCGTCCCAACGGACTTCGCGTTGAATCAGAACTTCCCGAATCCGTTCAACCCCTCCACCACGATCAAGTTCGGCATCCCGCAGAACGAACACGTGCGCGTGACGGTCTACACCATTTCTGGTGTTGAGATCAAGACGCTCGTGGACGCTTCGATGGGCGCCGGCAATTACTCGGTCGTGTGGGATGGAACAAACGCGGCCGGTGAGCATGTGGCCAGCGGCATGTATCTGTATCGCATCCATGCCGGCTCCTTCACCTCCGTGAAGAAGATGGTCATGTTGAAGTAGGCGTTTCCCTCAGACGAGAGTCTGATATCACCAGCCCCGCGGTCCCGAACAGGTGCCGCGGGGTTTTTCTTTTTCCGGCCAGTACCGTATCTTCTACTGATGCCTCGACAGTGCTCGGCACAGGCCACTGATTACTGACCACTGCTTACTGACCCCTGAATTCTGACTTCTGACTACTACCTAAGGGTCTCCCATGTTCTGGCTCAACATTCTTACCAACTTCATCAAGATCCTGCGCGAGGGGCAAACACCGCGTCAGGTCGCTGGTGGGTTCGCTCTTGGCTCGATGGTCGGACTCTCGCCATCGCTGACTCTGCAGGGACTCGCCATTTGGCTTGTCATCTTCGTCCTCGACGTGAACCTGTCCTCCGCCTTTCTTGCGTTCACCCTGTTCAGCCTCTTTGCGTTCCTCCTCGACCCGCTCTTTCATCAGCTGGGATATGCCTTGCTCGTCGATGTTGAGGCATTGAAGGGGCTGTGGACCATGCTGTACAACGCCCCCATCGCGCCGCTGACCCGATTCAACAACACGGTGGTGCTCGGGAGTTTTCTGAGTGCGTTCGTTCTCGCTGTCCCGGTGTATTTTGGCATGAAGCGGTTTGTGGTGGCGTATCGGACGACGATCGGCAGCCGGATTGAACAATGGAAGATCTATCAGGTTCTCAGCAAGAATTTCCTTGTTCGCTGGTATCTGAAGGTCCGGGACCTGGGAGTGTAACATGAGAAAAAAATTCGTTCTGTTTGCCGTCATTCCGGCGTTGCTGTTTGTCCTTCTCCTCTATTTCTTCCTCGACTCATGGGTTGAGGCTGGTCTCGAATACGCCGGCGAGCAGGCGGTTGGTGCGCGTGTCGAGATCGACAATCTGAGCCTGACGCTGATGCCCGTTGGCGCGCGCTTCGACCGTCTGCAAGTTGCCGATCCTTCGGATCCCTGGTTCAACTTGTTCGAAACGGGACGCGTTGCGTTCGCGCTGGACTTTGGCCAGCTTCTCCGGAGCAAATACATCGTCGAGACGATGGAAGTGAACAATCTCGTCCTCGGCACCAAGCGCTCGACAGATGGATCGCTGCCGAAGGAGCCCGTTGAAGAAACCGACAAGAGCGACTTGCCGGGATTGACTGAGCAGGCGAAGGCAGTCCTTTTGCCTGAGGATTCAAAGACTCCTTCGTTCGACCTTGCGAGTCTCCGCCAGTCGTTGAACATCGACAGCCTGCTCGACCCGCAAAACCTCTCGTCGCTCAAGCATCTGGACTCGCTCAAGCGTCAGGTGAACGAGGCAAGCGTCGAATGGCAGAGAACGCTCAATGAAATTGATGCCTCGAAGGCCAAACTGAACGAAATCGAATCGTCCGTCAAGTCGATCAATGTCGGCGCGATCAAAGACCTTCCGACGGCGATGAACACCCTCAACACGGTCAATACAACCCTGAAGACCGCCAACGAGGTGGTGGGGAGCTTCAACGAGCGCAAAAAGATTCTCACGGAAAGCGTCAATCAGTTCTCGACTTCGATCAAGGCCGTCGATGATCTGGTTAACCAGGATTATCAGCGTGCGATTTCTCTCGCACGTCTACCCGATCTCTCCATGACCGGACTGGCAGAGTTTCTCCTCGGAAAAGATGTCCTGGCGCGGGCGTATTCATATCTCGGCTACGTCGAAATGGTGCGCGACAATGTCCCGAAATTCAAATCTGAGCCGCCGTTAGAAACACCAAAACGGTTCGAGGGGCAAACCATTCATTTCCCGGTCGAGCGGTCGTATCCGAAGTATTGGGTCAAGAAGATCGTCCTTTCGGGCGGAAGCGATCAGCAACGCGACGCGAATTATTTCTATGCGAGCGGCGAAATCTTGAACATCACGAACGATCAGCGCATCACCGGCTCGCCGATCACCGCCGACATCCGGGCCGTTCAGGGGCGCGGCACCATGCTCGACCTGACCGCAAGCGTTGATCGACGCAAAGCGGAGCCGTTGGATCAATACAAGGCAACCATCTCCGGTGTGCCTGTCAAAGCCATGACGTTGGGGCGTGCGGATTTTCTTCCTTCGAAGATCACGAACGCCTCGCTTGGCGGCGGTGTGAGCGTTCACGTTCCCGGACAAGGTTTTGATTCCCGTGCGTCCATCGTTCTGGGGAATATGGTCATTACATTCGAGCGCGACCCGAAGAACACCATGGAGCGGCTCGTTCGGGACGTGTTTGCATCCATCACCGGATTCGCGATCGACCTGCGAATGTGGAAGGACGCGAACAAGTTTGATGTCGCGTTTGCGACCGACCTTGACGATCAACTCGCCTCGCGTGCAAAGGCGATTCTCGGCGCCGAGCTGACCAAGAT
>JBFYQI010000079.1:0-3210 GCA_041302875.1 Ignavibacteria bacterium | reverse complement strand
ACGCTCTTCACGGCCCGGCCGGAGGGATCGTTCGTTTTCTGAAACGACGCATCCCACGCGAGCGCTTCCGCCGTGCTGCATGCGACGGAAGGCACAGACGGAACACACGCGGCGGCGGAATCCGATGGAAAATGCTCTTCGAAGATGGACCGATAGTGATATTCTTCCTTCGTCCTCGGTGGATTGATGTGGAATCGATACTGCGCATTCGCCAGCTGATCGTCCGTGACCTTCGCCTCCGCGACCGCCTTGAGCGTGTCGATCCAATTGTACCCGACGCCGTCGGAGAACTGCTCCTTCTGCCGCCAGGCAATTTCTTTCGGCAAGTAGTCCTCGAACGCCTTGCGGAGGATCCACTTTTCGATGCGCCCGTTGCCGGCCATCTTCGCCACGGGATCGAGACGCATGGCGGTATCAAGGAATTCTTTGTCGAGGAATGGCACGCGCCCTTCGACTCCCCACGCCGCAAGAGATTTGTTTGCGCGCAGACAGTCATACAGATGAAGCTTGCTCAGCTTCCGCACGGTCTCTTCATGGAAGGCCTGCGCGTTCGGAGCCTTGTGGAAGTACAGATATCCGCCGAAGATCTCATCTGCCCCTTCGCCGGAGAGAACCATCTTGACCCCCATCGATTTGATGACGCGGGCCATGAGATACATCGGCGTGGACGCGCGGACCGTCGTGACGTCGTAGGTCTCCAGATGATAGATAACGTCGCGAATCGCATCCAGTCCTTCCTGAATCGTGAAGTGGATCTCATGATGCACGGTGTTGATATGCGCCGCAACCTTCGCAGCCGCGGCGAGGTCGGGAGATCCTTCCAACCCGATCGCGAACGAGTGGAGTTGCGGCCACCAGGCTTCTTGTGTGTCATTCGTCTCAATGCGCTTCGCCGCGAATCGCTTGGCCACGGCGGATATGATCGACGAGTCCAATCCGCCGGAGAGCAATACACCGTACGGAACGTCCGACATGAGCTGACGATGCACCGCCTGCTCCAATGCCTCTCGCAGCGCGTGCGGATCCGTTGGGCCTCCTTTCACTGCATCATAGTCCGTCCAATTCCTCGCGTACCACCGGCGCGGCCTCTCATCCCCGCTCGAAAGAGAGTGTCCGGGGGGGAATTCCTCGATCTTCTTGCAGACCCCCTCGAGCGCCTTCAGCTCTGACGCGACATAGAAATTGCCGTACTGGTCCCATCCCATGTAGAGCGGGACGATGCCAATGTGATCACGGGCGACGAGATAGGTTCCCTTCTCTTCGTCGAAGAGGGCGAATGCGAAGATACCGCTGAGGTCCTCCAGGAATCCCGCGCCCTTCTCCCGATACAGCGGCAGGATGACCTCGCAATCGGAATGCGTCTTGAATTCGTACGACGTGAACCGTGCGCGAATCTCCTGATGATTGTAGATCTCTCCATTGACCGCGAGTATCTGCTTGCGGTCCGGGCTGAACAGCGGCTGCCGTCCCGACTGCGGGTCCACGATCGACAGCCGTTCATGGGCGAGGATGGCCTTCCCGGAGACATAAATGCCCGACCAATCCGGGCCGCGGTGGCGAACGCGTTTCGCCATTTCGAGCACTTGAGGCCGAAGCCCTTCCACGCTCCCTTTGATATCGAAGACACCGACGATTCCACACATAGCTGTATTCGATTCCTTTCCTCAATGTCCTGACTATACACTCGGAATTCCGCAGACAAGAATCAATCTTTTTTTTAAGGTCTTGATTCCCGCCCCTGAATTTGATTTCTTTGAGCATGCCCCATTCCTCCCCCGGCGATCCGCAATGGTACAAGGACGCGATCATCTATGAGGTGCACGTTCGTTCATTCCATGACTCGAACGGGGACGGGATCGGCGATCTTCGCGGACTGACCCAGAAGCTGGACTACCTCCAATCCCTCGGCGTTACCGCCATTTGGCTGCTCCCGTTCTATCCTTCCCCGCTTAAGGATGACGGGTACGACATTTCGAACTACTGTGCCATTCATCCTCGCTATGGCACCCTAGGCGACTTCCGCAAGTTCCTCGTTGAGGCCCACAACCGCGGGATGCGGGTGATCACAGAGCTCGTGCTCAATCATACCTCGGACCAGCATGAGTGGTTCAAGCGGTCACGCAAAGCCAAGCCGGGGACGCCGTGGAGGGACTTCTACGTCTGGAGCGACGATCCGCTGAAGTATCCAGATGCGCGCATCATCTTCACCGACTTCGAGAAGTCCAATTGGGCGTACGATCCCATCGCCCGCTCGTACTATTGGCATCGGTTCTATGCGCATCAGCCTGACCTGAATTTTGACAATCCCGCCGTGGTGAAAGCGCTGATCGGCGTGCTCGACTTCTGGTTCGACATGGGAGTAGATGGCATGCGGCTCGACGCTGTACCGTATCTCTTCGAACGAGACGGGACCAATTGCGAGAACCTCCCGGAAACGTACCAGCTGCTCGAAGCACTTCGTTCACATGTCGACAAGAAATACGCCGACCGGATGTTCCTTGCGGAAGCGAACCAATGGCCGGAAGATGCCGCCTCCTACTTTGGTGCAGGGAATCGCGCACACATGGCCTTTCATTTCCCTCTCATGCCGCGGCTCTTCATGGGCTCGTGGATGGAGGATCGTTTTCCGATCGTCGACATCTTCGAACAAACACCTGCCATTCCTTCCGCCTGTCAGTGGGCTCTGTTCCTCCGCAATCACGATGAGCTGACCCTCGAGATGGTGAGCGATGAGGAGCGGGACTACATGTACCGCGTCTACGCGCGTGATCCGTCCGCACGTATCAACCTCGGCATTCGGCGGCGGCTTGCACCGCTTCTCGGGAACAACCGCCGGAAGATCGAGCTACTCAACATCCTGCTCTTTTCGCTGCCGGGGACGCCAGTCATCTATTACGGCGACGAGATCGGCATGGGGGACAATCACTTCCTCGGCGACCGCAACGGAGTCCGCACCCCGATGCAATGGAACGGCGAGCGGAATGCCGGGTTCTCCCGCGTGAATCCGCAGCAGCTCTATTTGCCGGTCATCATCGACCCGGACTTTCATTACGAATCGGTGAACGTCGAGAACCAGGAGCGGAATCCTTCCTCGCTTCTCTGGTGGACGCGGCGGGTGATCGCCACGCGGAAGAAGTTCAAGGCGTTCGGCCGCGGCTCCATCGAATTCCTCCATCCGAAGAATCCGAAGATCCTGGCGTTCATTCGCGA
>JBFYQI010000071.1:0-2646 GCA_041302875.1 Ignavibacteria bacterium | reverse complement strand
CGAGTTCTCCTTTGATGAGGATTCGGACGGAGTGATCTTTGATCCGCTCGAGGAAGATCTCCGTCCCGCCATCATGCACACAGGCGGGGAGCGCTGCTCTCAGGCTCGTGCCGCTCGCCGTGTACGGATACACATCCGCCGTGACGTCTAATCCTTCGGAACGAAAGCGGCTGATGAGCCGCGTCACCTCGCTCATGCGTCCCCAGTTCTGCTTGCCGGCAACTTTCAGATGCCAGATGTGCGCCGGGATGCGTGCGCCGCGTGCAATATCGCTTGCCTCATACAGCGCTTCGATGATGTGGTCGCGTTCATCACGGATATGCGTGATATAGATGCCTCCGTGTGCCGCCGCGATCTTCGAAAGCTCGATCAACTCCTGCACGGGAGCATACGCGGCAGGCGCGTATTCGAGCGCCGTGCTGACTCCCAGCGCACCCTGACGCATCGCGAGGTCCACCATATCCTTCATCTGCTGAAGTTCGGCATCGGTCGCGGCACGGTCGTCGTAGCCCACGACGGCAGCGCGGACCTGCGTCGCACCAACGAAGGTGCCGATGTTGATCGCGTGTTTCTTCGCCTCCAACGCGCGGAAGTATCCTTCGAAGTCGGTCCAATCGATCTTCACGCCATGACGGCGTTCATAGGCTTCGAGGTCTCGTTTGGTGCGTTCGTTCTGCGGTGCCGCGGATTCACCCTCCCCCGTGATCTCCGTGGTCACGCCCTGCGAGATCTTGCTCATCGCACGATTGTCGACGAGGAGGGAGAGGTCGGATTGACCGAGCATGTCGATGAAGCCGGGGGCCAGTACACGGCCGTTGCCGTCGATGCGCCGCACGGCCGAGACATCGCTCAGCATTCCAATATCCACGATACGGTCTCCGCGAACGCCGACATCCGCGGTATACCACGGATTGCCCGTGCCGTCCACGACCCGCACATTCGTGATCAGCACGTCATACCGGTCCTGCGGCTGACAGGCAAGCAGAAGCAGCGAAAGAGCAAGCGAAAGGAAGCGGTGGATGCGCATGAGTCCTCTCCTTATGTGAAGTCTCTGTCAGACCGCGACGATGGGTGCTCGCGGATCTTACGACGCAAGGCGCGGCGAGCGCGCGATGCGGTCCCACAAACGCATCAGAACCGGAGCCAGCGCAAGGGCAACGAACGCGACCAGAATGCCCACCACGACGTCGGTCATGTAATGATATCGCCCGTAGAAGGTGGAAACGTACAGCGAGATGACGACGGGAGCCATGACCCAGAACGACGGTCGATGATAGCGATACGCCATCGCCCACATGATGGTCGCCGCAGCTCCATGCGGACTCGGGATCGATCCGCCCGCATAGTGCAGATAGCTTCGCATCAACTCGCCCAGATAGGTCCACACATAGCCGTCGAGCGGGACCGTGTAGAGGTCCTTGATCCAGTACATCGGACTCGCGACCGGCAGGAGGATGAAGCCGATATCGCAGAGGATGTTCGTAAAGCCAAGCGTGAAGAAGTAATCCTCCATCGCCAGTTCCCCCTTCTTGTAGTAGATGATCCCACACAGGATGGGATAGAGCGGGAGGTAGACGACGTACGAGAACATCAGCCATTCGGTAAGCCAAGGCGTGGTGTAATCCTGCAGCCACAGCGTCGGCTGAACGCCGAAGATCCACTGCTCGAAGTCGAGGATATAGGAATCCATCCATCGCCCGTGGATGAGCATCTGCAATTTGTCCACGGCGCCGAAGAGATACGCGTACGAGAGCGTCACCGCAGCCACGCGGAGGAAGAACTTCAGGAACTTCCCCGATGCCCGGTCGCTGTAGTGGATGAATGCGAGATAGACGACCGCGACGCCGATATTCTTCAGAATCAACATCCACCAGTCGGGGACGCGCCAGAAGAAGAGAACAGCCAGAAGCGAGAAGAATGCGAGCGTAGCGAGGATCAGCCCGTCCGTCGCCCGGAGTCGAAAGCCGCGAATGGTGATTTGAGAGTTGGTCACGTGAAACAAGCCTATGTTAGAAGATGAGCACGCCAAGACCGCCAAGGAGGCAGAGGGCGCAAAGGGTCAACCGAGAAATGAAATATAGTAATCGAGTGAGACGCCCAGGATCCAGTGCGTGATGATCGGGACGAGCAATGAACGGGAACGGAATGCCACGATCCCCCAGATGAGCGCGCCGAGGATGGAGCTGTAGATCTCTCCATCCGGCTTGCCGATGTGGAGGATGCAAGAGAAGCCGACCTGGATCAGGATCGCATACCAGTCTCCGAACCGTTCACGCAGACCGAATTGCATGAAGCCGCGAAAGTAGATCTCCCACCCGATATAGAAGAAGAGATATGCGAACGCATGCTCGATGAACGTCCCGAGCGAGGAGCCCGCGCCTTTGAACAACGGATATTCGGCGATGAACTGCGGATCGGACGCGGAGGGATATGTGATGAGCGCCATGACCGGCGCAAGGAGAGCAAGCGCCTTCAGCGAAAACCGCCAGTCCCCCATCGTCAAGCCGTATGCGCTCAGCGGCTCGCGAAGGATGAACCGAATGAACAGAACGGACAGAACACCAAAGAGAAGAAACGCCGTTCCGTATGTGTACCATTCCGCGGTCTTGGCGGGATTGTCGAACAACACGAACGACGACGAAAGAT
>JBFYQI010000065.1:0-3242 GCA_041302875.1 Ignavibacteria bacterium | reverse complement strand
TGAGGGAAGCCGAGCGATAGCCACGCCGCTCAGCCTAGAGTCCCAACCGACGGAGCACATCGAAGCGCTTCAGTTTCCCAAGTTCCTTCTTGAGCTCCGCCCGCTTATCCCCCCGATACAAGAAGAAGAACAACTGCTGCAGTTTCTTCTGCGCCGGCGTCCTGGCGATGTACAACTCCTTCTTCGAATACGGATCGAAGCCCGTGTAGTACACCACCGACCCCAGTGTCAACGGCGTTGGCGTGAAGTCCTGCACTTGCTCCAGCCGCATGTCGAGATCGCGCAGTTGGACAGAAACCTCCGCCATATCGCTCAGGTCGCTGGCAGGGAGGCTGGAGATGAAGTAGGGAATGAGCTGCTGCTTCCGGCCGAGTTCCTTGTTGATCGCGTTGAAACGATTACGGAAGTGAAGGAAGTAGTCGAACGACGGCTTTCGAATGAGCTTCAGAATTTTTTCGGACACGTGCTCCGGCGCGACCTTGAGCCGCCCTGAGACATGGTGCGTGACCAACTCGCGGATGTACGTCAATGCCGACTTGTGCCGAGGCTTGTTATTCTTGTCGATCAGCATGTCGTAGCGCAGGCCGCTTCCAATGGTCACCTTCTTGATTCCTTCGATCTGCCTTGCCTCCCGATAGAGCTCGATCATCGGCGTGTGATCGACATTGAGGTTCTCGCACACCGTCGGATAGATGCACGACGCCCGCTTGCATGTTGCACAGATCGCGAGATCGATCCCCTCCATCTGATACATGTTCGCCGACGGTCCGCCCACATCCGTGATATGTCCCTTGAAGTCCGGCGATGCCGCGATCGTCCGCAATTCCTTCAGCACCGATTCCTTCGAGCGACTCGAGATGAACTTCCCCTGATGCGCCGATATGGTGCAGAAGGAACATCCGCCGAAGCACCCCCGATGGATGTTGACTGAATCCTTGATCATGTCGAAGGCGGGGATCGGTCCTTTCCCATCGTAGCGCGGATGCGGACGCCGCGTGAATGGAAGGTCGTAGACCGCATCGACAATGGCGGTCGATTGCGGCGGGTAGGATGGATTGACGACGATCCAGGAATCCCTGAACGGCTCGATCAGATGCTTCTGATACATGCTGTTGGATTCCTGCTCGATCTTGATGAAGCTCTGCCCGAACGCGTGCTTGTCCCGCTGGCATTCGTCAAATGAAGAAAGGACAATCGCATTGGGAATGCGGAGCACCGCCTTGTCGTTTGTCCGATAAACGGTTTGCGGAATGTCACGAACCTCATTGATGCGTTGTCCGACATTCAGTGCCTGTGCGACCTCGACGATGGCTTGCTCGCCGAGTCCGTAGACGACAAGGTCCGCGCGCGAATCGATCAGGATGGAGGGCTTGAGCGAATCGCTCCAGTAGTCGTAATGCGTGAAGCGCCGAAGCGAGGCTTCGATCCCGCCAAGGACGATCGGCATCGACGGAAAGAGATCGCGAAGGATATTGGAATACACCGTGACCGCGTAATCCGGACGTTGTCCGGCGGCATTCCCTGGCGTGTATGCATCGTTCGAGCGAAGCCGCTTGTTCGCCGTGTAGTGGTTGACCATCGAGTCCATGTTTCCCGAGGTCACGCCGAAGAAGAGCCGCGGCGCACCGAGTTTCTTGAAATCCCGCAGGTCATCCCGCCAGTTCGGCTGAGGAACGACCGCGACCTTCAATCCCGCATGCTCCAGCACGCGCGCGATCACCGCCGCTCCGAACGCCGGATGGTCGACGAATGCATCCCCCGTGAAGAGGATGACGTCGGCTTGTTCCCATCCGCGCGTCCGCATCTCTTTGACGGAGGTCGGAGGGATTGCGGCGGGATTGTATGTCGCTCTCGAAGCCGGGGTCATGGGATATTGCGGGTGGAGCAAGGGACGACAGGTCCGCCGCAGATCACGAACGGAACAACGTTACGCGTCGGCGGCATCCTTCCGCTTCACATAGTCGGGATAGAACTTGGCGAGACAATCGGGACACAGACCGTGCGTGAACTCGGCGTCGCTGTGGGTCATGATGTAGGATTCAAGCTGTTCCCAGTAGCCGCGATCGTTGCGGATCTTCTTGCAGCCGGAGCAGATCGGCAGGAGCCCGCTGAGTGTCTTCACTTCATTGATGCTGGTTTGAAGCTCGGTGTTCAATCGTTCCAGCTCGGTGTTCTTCCGCTCCACGAGTTCCTTGCTGCGTTTGGTCAACCGGTTGGCACGATACAACGCGCCAGCGATCAGGAGGAGCGAGATCGCTCCAACGAGAAGAAGGTTCGTTTGGATGCGGCTCTTTTCGAGCGTGAGCGTCGTGACCATCTTCTGTTGGTTCAGCGAGTCGACCTCCCGCTGAAACTTCAGGCGTTCAAGACTGACGGCGAGACTGGCGAGTCGTTCGCTTTCCTTCGAATTGAAGACGGAGTCCTTTGCCGCCGCATATTGCTTGAAATACTCGAACGACCGCTTCAGGTCTCCCCGGTCGGCGTAGATGCGGTGCAAGTGATCATAGCTGACGACAAGCTGGTCGGGGACGCGGGTCGTTTGTGCGATCGTCGCGGCCTCCGTAAATGCCTCGATCGCCTGGTTGGTGCGGTTCAGGTGGAGCTGCACGATGCCGATCGCGTTGGAAGTCTGCACGATGCCATGCTTGCGTTGGAGCGTCCGATACAGCATCCGCGCTTGTTCCAATTGCCGTAACGCCGCAGGATAGTCCTTCCGCTCGGATGCAATGAGCCCAAGATTGAAGAGCGCGTAGGCGATGTCTCCCGTGTAATGGATCCCCTCGGCGATGCGAAGGGCGAGGGTGTGCATCCGCGTCGCTTCGTCGAGATTGCCTCGTTTGAATTCAGCGAACCCGATATTGTGGAGGAAGCGAATGATCCGTACGGAGTCGGGCGGATAGCCGCGTCGTTCGATGGCGCGATTGTAGTACGTGATGGCGTTCTCGTACTGGCCGAGATTGTGGTAGACCAGTCCGATGTTGTTCAGCGTGCGGGCCTGGGCATCGACCAATCCGAGTTCCTCGCGCAACCGAAGTGCAATGAGGTGATGTTCCAAGGCATGGCTGTACTGACCGATGTAGACGCTGGCGATACCAAGTGTGCTGTGGGCGCTCGCAATGAGTTTCTTGTTGTGAAGCGCATTTGCCACGGCCAGCGAACGATTCCCGAAGGTGATCGCCGTTGTGAAATCACCCACAACGGAATGACAGTAGGCGGCAGATGAATAGAGTGTCGCAAGGGAT
>JBFYQI010000057.1:0-2797 GCA_041302875.1 Ignavibacteria bacterium | reverse complement strand
GACGGGAATTCGGATTCGTGCGCAGCAGGTTGAGGACTTCACCGAGCTGGTCGATCTCCTTGACTTCATATTGACCGGTCGCCGGATTCACCTGCGCACTCGGGAATCGCCGCCAGTAGCGTCCGTATGCCGTCTCGAGATTTCCTGCCTCGTCCGCCCACGCATCCCAGATCTTCGTGTGTTTGCGTAGATTCCGGATGTGATCCTCCCCCGACAAGTACCAAAGTACTTCATGCAGCACCGCCTTGAAATTCACCCGTTTCGTCGTGACGAGCGGAAAGCCCTTCGAAAGATCGATCGCATAATGCTCCGCGAAGCAGGAGATCGTGTCCACCCCTGTCCGGTTGGATTTCCGTTGACCATGCTGAAGCACACGTTGGACGAGATCAAGATATTCGCGCATAGGAGCCAGTGAGCCGATGAGCCGGGAGCCTTGAGCCTCGAGAGGAAGGCAAAAGGAAGAAGTCAAAAGTCAGAATCAGTGTAATCCGTGTAATCTGTGGTAATCTGTCTTCCTCGACGTCAGAGGGCGTAGTTTAAGATTTTCGAAACCAGCTTCGCCGTCAGGAGGTCCGGGTGACTGAGTCCCTTCATCGGCGCGAGTTCGACGACGTCGAGGCCGACGATGCGTCTCTTGCGGGAGACCTTTCGCAGCAACACCATCACTTCGTTCCAGTACAATCCGTTCGGTTCCGGCGTTCCGGTTGCCGGCATGATCGAAGGGTCGAACCCGTCGACGTCGAATGAGATGTAGACGTCCTCGGTCAGGGCATCGACGACGTGGTCGTCCCATTCCCTCAAGAGCTTCGTGTGCGTTCGGTTCCGGATCTCGTGCGCATAGAACGTCTTCACGCCGTTCTCGCGGATGTACTCGGCTTCCTCGCGGCATTGTGCGCGAATGCCGACCTGCACAAGGCGATGCGGATCGAGGAACTCGCAGACACGGGCCATGACGCTGGCGTGGGAGTACTTGTTGCCCAGGTATTCCAGACGAAGGTCGGAGTGGGCGTCGATATGAAGGACGGAGAGGTTCGGATACTTCTTCGCGTGGGCGGCGATGGGAGCGGACGAGATCGTGTGCTCGCCGCCGAGCGTGACGACGAATTTCCCGCGGCTCAGTAGGTCCGCGACCACGTCGAAGAGATGCTGAAGGGCGGCCTCGTCCTTCTTGCCCGAAAAATTCAAGGCTTGCAGGGTCGCGATCCCGAATTCCTTGTAGACCTCCCGCTTCGTTTCCTCGTCGAAGAGTTCGACGTATTGCGACGCGGTGATGATCGCCTGCGGCCCCAGCTTCGTCCCGCCGCCGTAGCTGACCGTATGCTCGTACGGTGCGGGGAGGATCACCACCCGGGACTTCTCGAACGACGAGTATTCCTTTTCGATGGCGAGGAAATTGTGCTTGACGTCGAGCACCCGGTACGATTTCATAAGAGCCTCATGGGATCACTGCCTGAACTTCAAAATATATCCGAAACGCTTCCGAAATGCAAGGAACGCATATTGACAAACTTGCCAATTGTTGCGATACTCAGTGCACGCCCATGATCCCACGCCGCACGATCCTCGCTGTGTTCTTCCTCGCCGTGCTGTTCTGGTGTGCGGGTTTCCTTCTGCTTCCCGTCACCTCACACATCGGACTCGACCCATCGGAAGGATATGCCTTCTACGGACGCGTGTGTCATCAGATCGATGCGCGCTCGTGGCACGTCGGCGCGGAACCGTTCGGCGTGTGCATCCGGTGCTCGGCGATCTATCTTGGGGCGCTCGTGAGCCTGTTCGTCATGCTGCTCGTGCGTGAACCCGATCCGCGCGTGGCGCGATGGGCATTCGTGGTGACGATCGCCGCCGTGGCCGTCGATGTGGGACTCGACCTCCTCGGCGTCGCGAGCAACACGGAACTCAGCCGAACGATCACCGGCGGTCTTGCGGGCGTTGCGGCTCCCTGGTTCGTGATGCCGCTGTTTGTCGATGCGGTGCAGCAACTTCTGCGAAAACGCGTTCAATCCCAGCAAGGAGATGTGATCCATGTTCGAGAAACCGAGTAAGCTCAATCCCGCCCTCATCGCCGGCCTCGCCATCGGTGTCGTCTCTGGACTGCCGGGGTTGAACCTCATCAATTGTTGCTGTTGTGCGGGCATCATCCTCGGCGGGATGCTGGCCGTGCATCTCTACAAACAGGAATTCACGGGTGACATGCCGCCGATGGAGTCGAGCGATGCGCTGGTGTTGGGGATCATGGCGGGCATCGTCGGTGCTGTCTCCTCGGTGGTCGTGGGGGGACTCGTGACGGTGCTGTTCGGCGGCGTGGAAGAACGGTTCATCATGAAATTCCTTGAGGAGTTCTTCAGCCGCATGGAGGAGAGCGGCGGCATGCCTCCGGGATCTGTCGATGAGCTGATGGAGCAGATGGAACGATCGTTCGAAGAGAGCCGGACGTTTGGCGGGATCCTACGGAACCTCTTCTTCTCACTGATCATTTACCCGATCTTCGCGATGCTCGGCGGCCTGATCGGCTACGGCTTGCTGGTGAAGAAGAAGCCGGCGAGTCCTTCTCAACAGGCACAGGCGTGATGCGATCGACCGCGCTCTTCATCTTGCTGGCGACGCTGCTCACGGACCCGGTCGCCGGACAGACCGCGGCGGAGAGGAAGGTCCGCCAAGTGCTGGATGAGCAGGTCTCGGCTTGGAATCGTGGGGATATTCCGGGCTACATGGCAGGCTACTGGAGATCGGACAGCACCGTGTTCGTCAGCGGGGGAACGCGCACAACGGGGTACGATTCTGTGCTGGCGCGATA
>JBFYQI010000376.1:0-7483 GCA_041302875.1 Ignavibacteria bacterium | reverse complement strand
CGGCAAGCCGGTAATGGAAGGAAAAGGCGTGCTCTTCAAGCGGTTCGCCGACATCGACGTCTTCGACATTGAACTGAATTCGCATAATCAAGACGAGATCGTCCGCGCGGTCCAGATGCTTGAGCCGACCTTCGGCGGCATCAACTTGGAAGATATCAAAGCGCCGGAGTGCTTCTATATTGAAGAGAAGCTGAAGGCGACGATGAGCATCCCGGTGTTCCACGACGACCAGCACGGCACGGCCATCATCAGCGGTGCAGCGCTCGTCAACGCGTGCGAACTGACCGGCAAGAAGATCGGCGAGGTGCGTGTGGTGTTCAGCGGCGCTGGTGCGGCCGGCATCGCATGCGCAAAGTTGTACGAGAAGCTCGGCGTGAAACGGGAGAACATGCTCCTCGTGGACACCAAGGGAGTCGTCTACAAGGGACGCACCGAGGGGATGAATCCGTACAAGGAATACTTCGCGGTCGATACGAAAGCCCGCACGCTCGCCGATGCGATGAAGGGGGCAGACGTGTTCTGCGGCGTTTCCGTCAAGGATATCGTCACGCCCGAAATGATCAAGTCGATGGCCGCCAAGCCGGTCGTGTTTGCAATGGCGAATCCCGATCCCGAGATCACCTACGAACTGGCGACCTCGGTGCGGAACGACATCATCATGGCGACCGGTCGGTCCGATTTCCCGAATCAGGTCAATAACGTGCTCGGATTCCCGTTCATCTTCCGCGGCGCCCTGGATGTGCGTGCGACCAGCATCAACGATGAAATGAAGATCGCTGCATCGCATGCGCTTGCAACGCTGGCGAAAGAGGATGTCCCCGATTCCGTGCTCAAAGCGTACAACGTGAAGAGCATGGGCTTTGGGAAAGAATACATCATTCCGAAGCCATTCGACCCACGCGTCCTCTTCTGGGAAGCGACTGCGGTGGCGAAGGCGGCGATGGAAACCGGCGTCGCAAAACAGCCGATCAAGGACTTCGAGGTGTACCGCGATCAGCTGGAAGCGCGACTCGGCAAGTCGCGTGAGGTCATGCGGGTGTTCGTTCACAAGGCGAAGAGCCAGCCGAAGCGGATCGTGTTCCCGGAAGGGGAAGAGGACAAGATCCTCCATGCGGCGGAGATCCTGGTGGACGAGAAGATCGCCGAACCGATCCTCATCGGCAGCAAGCAGGTGATCAATGAGCGGATCAAGACGCTCGGCATCGACCCGGAAGGAATGCAGATCGTCGACCCGAACGAGTCGCTCCGCTACGACGAATACACCACGACGCTCTACAATATGCGGAAGCGGAAGGGCGCCACGCCGCAATCGGCGAAGCAGCACATGAAGAACCGCAATGTCTTCGGCATGATGATGGTCGAGATGGACGACGCCGACGGTCTCATCTCCGGGATGACGCAGCATTATCCCGAAACGATCCGTCCGGCACTGCAGATCATCGGCACGCGGGAAGGCGTGAAGCGCGTATGCGGCATGTACATGCTCATCTTCAAGAACCGCACCGTGTTCATCGCCGATGCCACGGTCAATATCGATCCGTCGGCGGAGGATCTGGCAGACATCGCGTTGCTGACAGCCGAGAAGGTCCGGTATCTCAACATCGAACCGAAGGTCGCGATGCTCTCCTTCAGCAACTTCGGGAGCACGCCGCATCCGTTGTCGGAAAAAGTGAAGCGCGCGGTCTCGATCATCAAGTCGAAAGCGCCGAGCCTGACGGTCGACGGCGAGATGATGGCGGACACGGCAACGAGCCCCGATATCGTGGCGGAGTTCTATCCGTTCACGGATATCAAGGGTGATGCGAACATCCTGATCTGTCCGGATCTCACCTCCGCGAACATCGCCTACAAACTGCTGGCAAAGCTCGGCGGCGCGACCGCGATCGGTCCCATCCTCCTCGGCATCCGGCGTCCGGTGTATTTGCTCGGTCCCGGCGTGGATGTCAACGAGATCGTCAACGCGACGGCGATGGCGGTGGTTGAAGCCCAACGCATCTCCGAAGGAATGCCGGCCCGTCCGGAGGAAGTGCTGGTCGGAGGCAAGACGGCCGTAAAGGCGTAGATGGCATCATTGTGATGGTCGTCAAGGCTTGTCGTTCCCACAAGTGGTATACTTGAGGGCGAAGGCAGTTCGAACGTGAGCGGGAATCGTGCGGAAGAAGCGCGATTCCCGCTTGCTGTTTTCTACCCATCAAAAAACTGGAAGGACGGACATGAAGCGCGCGACATTGGCCGCAGTGCTGCTATCGATGGTAGTGCATTTTGCATTTGCGCAGCAACCGACCTGGAAGCAGACGAATGGACCGTGGGGAGGGACTGTTGTGTCCATGGCGGCCGGTGCAACGGGGAAACTCTATGTGTTGACCGATGATGGTCGCCTCTACCGGTCAACGAACAATGGAGTCTCATGGGCGTTGATCTCGAGCTGGACGCAGGGATTCTTCGGGATACTGGACAAGCCGTTTGAAGTCCAGGTCGTCGGCACCAGTTGGGGGGCTGGCGATGTGGTCGTCACGCTCTCGCCCCTTGGATTGGGTGTCTCCCAGACAAGCGGCGATACATGGGATTTCTTCGACGGAGGGACGATCGAGATCACAGGCGGTGTTCGCATGTTGATAAATTCGTCTCTGATATATGGGACGGAAGATGGGTACGCAATGCAGGACATCAGGGGCGGCACGGTGACTCAATTTTCGAAACCGAATTACGATTTCAAGTCGTTCACGGCTTATAATAATGGAGTTATGCTCGCCACAGCGAACGATACTGCGATGTTTCGTTCAACGGATTACGGGTCCACGTTCACGAATCTTCCCATGGGCGGCGTACGGATGTTGCCCCCAATCGCGGTCGAACCGTCCAACGTGAACACGGCGTATCTGCTCCTCACATCCAATGGTCTCCGTCGTTCAACGGATAAAGGGATCTCGTGGCAACTGATCGGCATTGCGCCGCCGGCCACGGCCACGGCAACCGCATACGCAGAGGGCGTGCTCTATGCTGCGACGGTCAACGGGATGTACCGCTCCACGGATTTGGGAACGTCGTGGAACTTGCGCCCCATGGGCCTCAAGGACACATATTTCAAAGCCGTGGTTGCGGCATATCACCGGGTCTTCGTGGGAATGAATTCCCAAGGGGTGTGCGCATCGGTGGATCACGGCGACACATGGACGTGGAGTTCGACGGGAATCGCCTCCACGCCGGTGATCGATCTGGTTCAAGCCGCGAATGGAGATATCCTCGCGACGACGTACGCAGGCCTCTTTCTCTCCTCAAATGGGGGAGACGAATGGAGTCTCATGGATATCCCCTGGGGGACTGATCCGGCCGTATATTATTTGCACAAGAGTTCAACCGGCAGACTGTATGTTGGATCGATGGACGGAATCGGATATTCGACTGACAATGGGGGGGCATGGACCCTTTCTGCCGGTCCTTACGCGTCTCCGAAACCGGCCATCCGTTCAATCACGTCAAACACAACTGGTTCGGTCTTCGCGATGGATGAAGCCGGGACGATTTATCGTTCGACAGATGAAGGCGTGACGTGGACACAGCCAACGAAGCCTGCGTCCGTCCGTTGCATGAAAGTGAGCCCGAACAACCATCTGTATGCCGGCACGACCGGGCACGTATACCGATCAACAAATAACGGGAGCAGTTGGACGACGATTTCCCTGGGCGGTCTCAACGCCATCGTGTATCAGATCGAGTTCGAACGGTTGTTCAGTTTCCCGATCGGGTCAATAGTGTTCAACACGTACGTCCGAACGGACATAGGCATCTTCCGGTCACAGGACCAGGGCTCAACATGGGAACGGGTTATGACGGGAATGCCGCTGTCTACCACGATCGATCGCATTGGCGCCATACGCGGAGAACTTCTCGCCGGGATGAATGCATGGCTCCAGCCGAAGATCATGCGTTCCACAGACATGGGAGAGGTGTGGGAGACGCACGGGGATGGATTTGCATCGTCGTCTGCTTCGGCATTCTTGTGGACCACGTCCGACATCACCTATGCCGGTAGTCCGAACGGCGTCTTCAAGCGCTTGACCAAGGCATCGTACGCTCCGCAATCGCCATCTGTTGCAGATGTGCCGTTCGATCAGGGTGGGCACGTCATTGTCACGTGGAACGCGTCGCCGTTGGATTCAAATCTCAACACATTCAAACGCTATAGTGTCTGGCGTGCCCTTCCGGATGAGTACGGGGGACCTCCTCCGCCATCATGGAAGATCAATGCAACGACGGACCGTGCGGATGGTGACATGATTCAGAATGCGGCAGCCGAGCCGACAGGTTGGGAAAAAGTGGGCGAGACGGAAGCGCACCGGTATCCGAAGTACAGCGTGACGGTCCCGACATGGTTTGATAGCAGTGCGTTGACTTCGGGTCTGCATTACTTCGTCGTCTGCGCCCACACGTCCGATCCGAATGTGTTCTATGAATCGAACCACATCTTCGGCAGCTCGGTCGATAATCTGGCTCCTGCAGCACCGCAGGGAATGATCGGCTCGATCGCGGGACCGGCTGTTGTGCTCTCCTGGAAACGGAACACGGAAGCGGACTTGCGCGGGTATTCGGTCTATCGAAGTTCTGAAGCGAATCCCGGCGGCACATTGACGCCTCTCGGAACCACGACCGATACCGCATTCGTGGATTCGAATCCAGTAAGCGGGCCGATGTATTATTTCGTCCGCGCATCCGACGTGCATGATAATCTCGGTGAACGGAGCTCGATCGTTCTGCTGACGACGGGAATCGTGGACGAAACAAACACAGGCGTTCCAGGATCCTATGCATTACTGCAAAATTTCCCGAATCCCTTCAATCCATCGACGGCGATCAACTACCAACTCGCAGGGTCCGGCACTGTGAACCTGCGCGTCTTCGACATGCTTGGCCGGGAAGTCGCGGTCCTTGCGGACGGGCTGCAGAACGCCGGACATCATGTCGCCATCTTCAACGCTGCGCAGATGAATAGCGGGATCTTCTTCGTTCGCCTTCGCATCATGACTGATGCGAGGATCGTTTGTGATCAAACTCGAAAGATCGTTTTGACGAAGTAGCGGGTCAACGTCGCGTGATGAAACGAAGGGCTTAGGTTCCCGTCATGGCGGGAATGTAGGCCCTTCCTTCTTCATGTAACATCTCCCCTTCTGTTACCGCTTTCAAGAATCCCCCCCTCTGTTTTCCCAAAACTGCCAATATTTCGCAAAAACGGGCGTTTCAATCGCGTGATTTTGCCCGCAAACTCTCACTTGCGTGGCACGTATCTTGAGCCGGCGACAGCATTCCATCATGTGCGACTGACTTGCTGAGGAGATCATGATCCGAGGAACC
This sequence comes from Ignavibacteria bacterium, assembly GCA_041302875.1. Taxonomy (GTDB): domain Bacteria; phylum Bacteroidota; class Ignavibacteria; order UBA10030; family UBA10030; genus JAKAJH01. The sequence goes on along the minus strand of JBFYQI010000376.1, from coordinate 2,134 downwards.
ATCGTTGTTGCACAGGATATCTGCAAAGCCTGTGAACTCTGCATCGCAGCCTGTCCGCAAGATTGCCTTGAACTCTCGCCCAACCTGAATATCAAAGGGTATCATTACGTCCAACTGAAGAACGATACCTGCACCGGTTGTGTGAACTGCGCGATCGTCTGTCCGGACAGCGCTATCACCGTCTATCGCCAGGCGAAAAAGCCGAAGGCTGCCTGAGTACTTCATCCACCGATTTTCGAAACCGATCATCATCCCATGGGAAATACCAACGGTAATCCTGATGTCAGACTGATGAAGGGAAACGAAGCCCTCGCCGAAGCCGCGCTTCGCGCCGGCATGAAGGCGTACTTCGGCTATCCCATCACGCCTCAGTCTGAAGTGCTTGAATATCTCACCGCGCATGGCCCTGAGCATCCGGAGGTCGTCATCCTCCAGGCGGAGAGCGAGGTCGCGGCCATCAACATGATCTACGGCGCATCCGGCGCCGGCGCGCGCGTCATGATCACTTCCTCAAGTCCCGGCATCAGCCTGATGATGGAAGGGATCTCCTATATGGCCTCGGCGCAACTGCCGGCACTCATCGTGAACGTCCAGCGCGGCGGTCCCGGTCTCGGCACAATCCAGCCGTCGCAAGGGGACTACTTCCAGGCCGTCAAAGGGGGCGGTCACGGCGACTACCGGCTCATCGTTCTTGCACCTGCCTCTGTTCAGGAAATGGTCGATCACGTGTTCGAAGGCTTTCGCCTGAGCGAGAAGTACCGCAATCCGGCGATGATCCTCGCCGACGGCGCGCTCGGCCAGATGATGGAAAAGGTCGTGCTTCCTCCGGCCGGCTCGCTGGCTCCGCCGGACTTCGCCTGGGCAACGAGCGGCAAGCCAGCAACGCGCGATCGCAACGTCGTCACGTCGCTTTTCATCCAGCCGGAGCGCATGGAGCAGATCAATCTTGCACTGCAAGCGAAGTATCGAACCATCGAAGAAGCGGAAGTCCGGTGCGAATCGATCGGCATGGACGATGCGGATGTCGCCCTTGTCGCCTTTGGCCTGACCTCCCGCATCTGCCAGAAGACGATGGAGCTTGCCCGAGCGAAGGGGATCAAGGTGGGACTCATTCGTCCGATCACGCTGTTCCCCTTTCCCTACACCATCGTGAGATCGTATGTCGATCGTGTCGAAGCATTCCTCACGGTTGAGATGAATGCCGGACAGATGGTGGAGGATGTTCGTTTGGCTGTAGAAGGAGATCGGCCCGTGCACTTCACCGGTCGCATGGGAGGAATGATCCCGACGCCGGAAGAGATCCTGGCGAAGGTCGAAACGATCGTTCATCAACCGGCCAAGGCCTGACGGAAGGAGCGAGGACCATGGAGAACACGATAATCCCTGAAGGCATGGAAGTCGTCTACAAGAAGCCGCAAACCCTGACCGACACGCCCATGCACTACTGTCCGGGTTGCGGACACGGCGTCATTCACAAGATCCTCATGGAAGTCATCGACGAGATGGGCATTCAGAGCGAGACCATCGGCGTTGCGCCGGTCGGCTGCTCGGTGTTCGCGTATGACTACATGAATGTGGATATGCAGGAAGCCGCCCACGGTCGCGCAAGCGCGGTCGCAACGGGCGTCAAGCGCGTGCGTCCCGACAAGTTCGTCTACTCCTATCAAGGCGACGGCGATCTCGCGGCGATCGGCACGGGTGAGACCATCCACACGGTCAACCGGGGCGAGAACATCCTGATGCTGTTCGTGAACAACGGCATCTACGGAATGACCGGCGGCCAGATGGCGCCCACCTCGCTGCTTGGGATGAAGACCTCGACATCGCCGTTCGGCCGCGAAGCCAGCACGATGGGGTATCCGCTCAAGATCACGGAACTCGTCGCACAGCTTCCGGGCGCGTACTACGTCACGCGTCAGTCGGTCCACACGACGGCGAACGTGCGCAAGCTGAAGAAGGCGATCGACGCTTCCTTCCGCTATCAAAAAGAGAAGAAGGGAACGTGCTTCATCGAGGTCGTTTCGAATTGTCCGTCCGGGTGGAAGATGACGCCGATCGAGGCGAACGAGTGGCTCGAGAAGAACATGTTTCCCTACTATCCCCTCGGCGACCTGAAGGCGCCGAAGTAGACATT
>JBFYQI010000049.1:0-3542 GCA_041302875.1 Ignavibacteria bacterium | reverse complement strand
TTCTCGCGCAAGTGTCTTAGATGCCGGATGCGTTCGGTGCCCATGTGCATTTTGCCTTTCTGAAGCCGTTGCGGTCATTCGATTCACACGACCAGAAGCGCGACGAGCGCTCCTGTCGCCGCACAGGTCCAATTCACCACATCATTGTCGATCCAGCGGATCCCCTTCACGAAATCCGTCTGCGAGCCGCAATGTTCCCGCCGCTCCGTCAACTTGCCGCAGACCGCACAGCGCTGCCCTGCCTGCACGGTCGCGCCGGCGATGCTGTCGATCAACGCGCCAACAACACCGGCAATCACGATCATCCACACGAGACGAAGATCGCTCATCCAGAGATAGGTCGTCAGAGCGATAACCGTGCTGCCCGCGATCCCCGCCAGGAATCCGGCGACCGAGATCCCGCCGTTCGCCCCAGGCTCGACACGTCGAAAGAACGGAAGCGTCATCGTCCGTCCCCGCACCCAGACACCGATCTCCGTTCCCCAGGTATCGGCGGTGACGGCGGCAACTGAAGCAACGAATGCGGGATAGAGGTCGACCTCCTGGAACAGCAATTGCGCCAGGATGATCGCCCCGGCCACCGCGCCATTCGCCGCGACCTGTCCTTCATCGCGTGCTCCCGACTTCTGAAGGATGCCTTCGAGGAAATCCTTCTTCGCCTTGCCGAGCTTCGACAGGATGCTCGAGAGCACAAAGAAGGTCAGCAACGGAAGTGTCCACTTCCATCCGCCAAGTCCATAGACGAGCACGGCGAGCAAAAACGTCGACACACTCCCGCTCGGCGTGAGAAAGCCGAAACGAAGGGAGGCGTATGCGATGATGGAACCCAGGACGATGCCGACGAGGAACCGTTCGATATCTTGCATCTCCGTAGGCACGAAGAAGTAGGCCATGACGAATGCGATGGAAAGCGGAATGGTGAAGTTGTCGAATCCCTTCGACGAGAGCGCTTCCCACGCCGTCGCGATCAGGGCTCCGACCGCCGCCGCCAGCAGCGCGAACCGGACGCCGTAGAGCAGATGCAGATCGAAGTACCAGATCCCGACAACGAGCGAACCGAACGTCACCACCAGCATCGTCACCGATCCCTCGATCGATTTCTTGTCCGAGGTCAGCCGGTATTCGTGGGGCGCGCGGAGCGATTCCCCCACGATCGCCGCGGCGGCATCGCCGAATGCCAATCCCAGCATCGAGATCGAGAGGAGCGGCGGATAGCGATACCAGAACAGAATGATGAGAACGAGGAATGCGAGCGGATAATACACCGTGCCGTACGAGGTCCGTGTCGTCCCGTGCATGCCCACGAGAAGGCCCGCGCGTACCGCGATCCCGTCGACAGCGACGAAGAGCAATGCAAGGAGCATCGGGAGCATCGCCTTGTCGAACAAGGCAGGAGAAAAGAAGACCAGCACGCCGACAGAAATGTGGACGAACTTGCGCGTCACCTCAGGCGACCATCCTGCCTTGTGCCGGATCAATTCGCTGATGCCGATGACGGTCACGAGTCCGAGGAGCAGAAGCCCGAATCCGCGCCACTCCCATGCCGCGGGGAGTTCAAAGAGTCGGAGGAAGTCGGCGGGATTCAGCATGGATACCTTCAGGAGGTTCGCGGACCGGCGACGCATTCAAGGACAAGCAATTCCATGGCAACGCGCGGCTCAAGAGTGGAGGATTTCAGATGGAGATCGGTTCGAAGCAGGGCAGCCAACCCGTGTTCGATCTCGGCGGCCGAGTAGGCACCGGCGGCAGCCATGTATCCTTTCGCCGCGCGGGGCTGAACGCCCATGGTCTTCGACGCTTCTTCCGGTCCTACACGGTTTGCGCGCAACTCCCCGGCTTTCATCACATTCATGAAGAACCGTGTCAGCATGAGCGTGATGTACACCGGACTCTCCCCATATTCGAGCATCCGTTGAAGGATCCGTATGGCGTCCGCCGAGTTCTTTCTGCCAATGGCATCCTGGAGATCGAAGATGGAGAACCCGCGCGTTGCGCCCACGACGGAAACGATGTCATCCGCACTCACCGTCGTCCTGTCGCCGACCGCCACAAGGACCTTTTCGATCTCATTGTCGATCGCACGAAGCGATCCCCCGACATAGCTGACCAGGAGTTCGCAGGCTTCCCCATCGGCCTGGCGTTTCTTCGACTTGAACCGCGCAGCCGTCCAGGGAATGAGTTGATTCTCCCATAACGGCCGGCAAACGACGTATGCCCAGTTCTTCTTGATCTCGGGAACAGGTTTCTTGCGTCCGTCGATCTTCTCTGTCGCCAGCAGGAGCACTGTTGATTCAAGCGGACGATTCACATACGCGCTGAACGCCGTCCGCGCGTCCTCCGTTGAGATGAGCTTGTCGAAATCGCGAACGACGACGACCCGTTTGTCGCTCATCATCGGAAACGAGGAAGCATGGGAGAGCACATCCCGAACATCAGCCCGTCCGCCGTCGATCACGTCCAGGTTGAAGCTGCGCTCGGCCGGACCGAGCGTGTGGTCAACGATCGCATCGACGCACTCGTCGACGAGGAAATCCTCTTCTCCCTCAAAGAGAACGATCGGTCCGTACGAATGCGTTCGCAGAACCTCGAGGAATTCCCTGTACTCGTACTGGGCCAATGCCGGCTCCCTGTCAGCCTACTTTGCGACCTTAACGCTCAACATCTTGATGTCCTCAACCGGACGGCCGTCGCTCGGTCCCATCTGCGGTTTGATCGGAACCGCGGCGATCGCATCGACCACCTCCATGCCCTTCACCACCTTGCCGAAGATCGTGTAGTTCTTCGGAAGAGGCGCATCCCGGAGAACGACAAAGAACTGACTCGTGTTGGTGTTTGGACCGCGGTTCGCCATCGCGAGTGTGCCTCGCTTGTACCCCTCGATATAGGATGGCGCTTTCGGATTCAGTTCATCCTCGAACTCCTTCCCGTAGATACTGTTCCCGCCGGAGCCGGTTCCTGTCGGGTCACCCCCCTGGATCACGAATCCTTTTGCGATCCGATGAAAGATGATCCCGTTGAAATAGCCTTTCTCGGCCAGGCCTGCGAAGTTCGCGACGGTCTTCGGAGCATCATCAGGATACAATTCCGCTTCGAACGTTCCTTTGGTGGTTTCAATGGAGACGCGCATGATCTTCCTTTGTTGTTGTTGACATCCGCTGATGACGGAGAGCATGAGAAGGAGAACCAGAAGTGTGCTCTGCTTCATAATGTACCTTTTAAATGAAGATGATCCCTGCCACGCCGAGAGCGAGACAGTAGAAGGAGAAGAGACTGAAGGAACCACGCTGGACAATGCGCAGGAGCCACTTGATGGCGAGGTAGCCGGTCACCGCCGCGACGAGCGTTCCGATGAGCGTAGGAAGTATCGGGATCGAACTCCCTTCCGCGATGAAGTCCTTCGTTTCGAGAGCGGTCGCCCCGAGAATTACGGGAAGCGACATCAGGAACGAGAAACGCGCCGCTGCGGTCGGATTGATTCCGAAGAACATTCCCATGCTGATCGTGGAACCCGACCGAGAGATTCCAGGGAGAATGGCGAACGC
>JBFYQI010000041.1:0-4808 GCA_041302875.1 Ignavibacteria bacterium | reverse complement strand
TCTTGATGCTGTTCGGTGCGCCGCTCTTCACCATCATTGGAGCGCTTGCGCTGTATCTGTTCACGTCGGCCGAGATCGACCAGTCGGCGGTCATCATCGAATTGTACCGGATCGCGGATTCACCGCCGCTCATCGCCATCCCGCTCTTCACGTTCGCCGGCTACATGCTTGCCGAAAGCCGCGCGCCACAGCGGCTCGTCCGGCTGGCACAGGCGCTGTTCGGATGGCTTCCGGGAGGGTTGGCGATCGTTGTGCTGCTGACCTGCGCATTCTTCACGGCCTTCACGGGGGCCTCCGGCGTGACGATCGTCGCACTTGGCGGATTGCTGTACCCGATGCTCGTGAAGGAATCGTATCCGGAGCGCTTCTCGCTCGGCTTGGTGACGGGATCGGGAAGCATCGGACTGCTCTTCCCGCCGAGTCTTCCCATCATCATCTACGGGATGGTGGCGGAAGTGAGCATCGACCAGCTCTTCGTGGCCGGCATCCTTCCCGGGCTCATCCTGGTTGGTGTGATAGGAGTGTACAGCATTCGTGTCGGTGCCCGGGCGAAGGTGCCGCGTACTCCGCTGACAGTCTCGAATGTATGGGCGTCGGTGAAGGGGGCGGTATGGGAGATCCCGTTGCCGGTGATCGTTGTCGGCGGGATCTACGGAGGGATCGTGACGGCAACGGAAGCAGCCGCAGTGACGGCGTTCTACGTCTTCGTCGTGGAGGTGTTCGTCCACCGTGACGTCTCGCTTCGGAAGGACGTGCCGCGGGTGATGAAGGAGAGCATGCTGCTGGTCGGTGCAATTCTCGCCATTCTTGGAGTGGCGCTCGGATTGACGAACTATCTCATCGATGAGCAGGTGCCCCAGCAGTTGTTCGAGTATGTGCAGACGCAGATCACGAGTCCGCTCACATTCCTGCTCATCCTCAACGGATTCCTGCTCATCGTGGGAATGATGATGGACATTTTCTCCGCGACGATCGTCGTGGTACCGCTCATCCTCCCCATCGCACGGGCCTTCAACATCGACCCGATCCATCTCGGCATCATCTTCCTGACCAACCTGGAGATCGGGTATCTCACGCCGCCGGTCGGGCTGAACCTCTTCCTCTCGAGCCTTCGCTTCCAGAAACCGGTGCTTCAGATCGCGCGGTCGGTCCTTGTGTTCATCGGGTTACAGGTGATCGCATTGTTGTTGATCACGTACATCCCGGAGATCAGTCTGTGGCTTGTGGGAGTGATGGGGACTAGGTAATTGCGGATTGGGGATTGGGGATTGGGGGGACAAGGGCAAATGTCAACTGTGAGATGGGATATATGAGATGTGATATGTGAAATGGGGTATGAAAGGAGCGTGCACACTTGTCATCTCCCATCTGACATCTCACATCTCCTTGGTCTGTTACCGCAATAGAACGATCTTCCTCACCTTCGTCATCTCTCCAGCTTCGAATCGGCAGAAGTAGATCCCGCTGGCTTGTGCATGGGCATCCCACCGGACCTGATGGGTTTGGGCGGGGAGGACTGCGTCAACAAGCGTGGTGACAAGACGGCCCTGCATATCGTAGATGCGCAGACGAACGCGGGTGTCCGTTGCGATGCGGAATTGGAATGTCGTCGTCGGGTTGAATGGCGACAGCGGATTGGGGAAAGGATCCGAGAACTCGAACGAGAGCGGCACTGGCGGCGGGGGAACCGTGTCGGTTGCATTGGCCTGGACCTGCACATTGTCGACCACCCAGCCCCACCCGGTTGCACCAGGGTCCGTGAACATGCGGAATCGGATGAACACCCTCTTCCCCGCCTCAAACCGGTCCCTCATGTTGATCGTATGCGTGCGGAAGAGCAGGGAGCTGCCGGATGCGTTGATATTCCATGCGTTCCGCCATTCCGTGAATCGCCGTGCATCGTATCCATCTTCGAATGGGATCCACGTGATACCGTCTGCGGTTCCTTCCACCACGCAGTAGTCATAGAAGTCGAACGAGCCGAACGGGGCACCGGTTTCTCCGGGTTCCACGATGGCGACCTCGTCGTACACGATCGTCGCATCGTCCGAACTGATGATGATCGGATTCCGCAGCGCGAAGGAATACTCAGATTGGTTCGCGTACGGGTGCGGCGTGTGGAAGGCCGCGTTCGAGAATCCCGAAGGCGTTTGCTGCGAGAAGCCCGAGAGGACGAAGTCGGCTGTCGGGCCGTCGAAATTGTTCTCGTACCGATAATACGCCGGGGCGACCGGATCGACAAGCAGAGAGCGGGACCCGGAAAGAAGCGTTCGACCGTCACGGTACGCGGTCACGGACACTTGCACCGTCTCGCGTTGTACGATGGCGACACTCAAGATGGTATCGACCGCGGCGGATGTTGCCCCAAGAATGACGGAACGCGTGCCGTTGCGGAGGACGACCGTCGAATCGTACGCCGATCGCAGCGACACCTGGATGCTCAACGATCCATCGGCGGCTTGCCCGAGTGCAAGCACTCGCGGAGCAAGCGGAACGACCGGCGGTTGATAGGAAGCCAATTCCGGAACGCCGACCGTCCAGACACCGCGGCCGTGCGTTGCCATGACCACCTCGTCGTCGACGATGCGCATCTGCCAGACCGCCACCGGCGGCAGACCGTTGTCCGCGTACGACCAACTCGCGCCTGCATCGGTGGAAATGAAGAGTCCGATCTCCGTTCCGACCCAGATCTCTTGCGGCTTGTGCGGCATCACCAGCAGGGAGTAGACCGCCACATCGGGGAAGCCATTGATGCTCGATGTACCGGAGCCGAATCCGCTGATGTCGGTCCACGACGCGCCGAGATCCGTTGTCCGCAACACCTTTGCCCGGTTCGCGAACGAGAAGAGCGCAAACGCGGTCGAGTCCTCCAGAGGATGCGCTGCCAGCCCGGAGATCCGCCCGAGCGTGACGTTCGGGTAGACGGCCGTCGGCCGGAAGGAATATCCGCCATCGGAGGAGACGTGGATGCGCCCGGCCATCGAGGCCATGCGAACGCCGGCCCACACCATCTGTGTATTGCGCGGGGAGATGACCGCCTTCCCCGTGATGCCGTCTCCCCACACGTCGCTGGAGAGGGGGACGAGCGTCCAGGAGAATCCGAAATCCTCCGAACGCCAGATCCCTGACCTGCCGATGGTGAACAGAAGATCGGGATCGATGTTCGACTTGGCGACCGCCGTTATGAATGGAGCGTTGCCGCTTCCCTGATCGGTCAATCCGCGGTCCGCGGATTCCCATGATGCCCCCTGATTCGGGGTCCGATACAACTGGTTGTAGTACAGCGAGAGAAGGATCTTGTTCGCGTTGGCATAATGCCATGAAACGTCGAAGCCGTCACCGCCAAGGAGTTCGGTCCACGATGACAGCCGGTCGGGTCCTGATCCGCAATACCATGATCCGTTATCCTGCATCCCGCCCACGTAGCGATCATCGCCGTGCATCTTGTCGACGCCGTAGAATTGCGTCGTGTTGTACCCGTTCAGCGTCTTCTCCCAAGTGATGCCGCCGTCGCGGCTCAATTCAACGCCGCCATCGTTGCCGTTCAGGAGCCAGAACGAAGAAGGTCCTGTCGGTATGACCGTGAGCGAGTGATGGTCGGCATGCACGAACGCATGAACGCCGTCCGGATACCAGTTCGTCAACTTGACGTATGCGCTCATCGCGAAGGGGGAAGGGGATGATGGGACGACCGTGATCCGATAGACGTCGATCCCACCGACGAACACGATGCTGCTGTTGAACGGATGCACGACAAGCGTGTTATCGTACCATCCCTGCGCCCCGAGCCAGTTCACCGTCACGTTCTCTACGGGCGTGATGCGGCTCCACGTTGAACCGGCATCCGTTGAGATATGCAGGGCGGAAACACTTCCCAGGTCCTGAGAGGCGTAGAGACGGCTGGTATCGCTCGATGCCATGGCAATTTCAAAACGGCCCGCGCCGGGTTGATAGACATACGACCAAGTCAGACCGCCGTCGTAGGAACGAATCACACCGGCGCCGTTGACCGCCGCGAATTGCGTTGAGAAGTTCGCCGGATTGGCGATGATCTGCTGAACGCGGCTTCCGGGTGATGCGGTCTTCGTCCACGACGCCCCGCCGTTGACCGAGCGGAATATCCCTGTGTTGGTGGCGGCGAGAACGATATTCACATTCTGCGGGTTGACGATAAGTCGATTCACATACCAGAAGTCGGAAGTGACGGTCGAGCTGAGTTGCGTCCATGAGGAACCGCGATCGGTCGAGCGCCAGATGCCGTTTCCGCGGACGGCGTCGGTGTTGAAGAACCCTTCTCCCGTTCCGGCATACAGCACGTCGTGGTTCGATGCTGACATCGCGAGGCATGTTGTCGCGAGGTTTGTCAGCGCCGTGTTGGACTCGATCCACGATTGTCCGGCGTTCGTCGTCTTCCATACACCGCCGCTCACACCAGCCGCGATCCAGGTGTTGTGCGTTGGGTCGTCGGGATCGACGACGATCGCGCGCGTTCGTCCGGAGACGTTCCCGGGTCCGCGTTCGATCCAGGGGAGTGCGGTTTCGCGCTTGAGCAGTATGCCCCGGTGCTGACGCGCGCGTTCAAGTTCCGTCACTCTGTGATTCGATGCGTATTGCGGAGCGGTGGCGTCGTCGGGGGTAGTGACGAGAGCATGGTAGCGGACATATTGGCCGGGAGAATCCGGCTTGCTCCAACCGCGCGCGCGACGTTCGATCCGCATCTGTTGGCGTGCCTGACGCATCCCCTCGACCGTGGCGGGATTCACTTTCCGCGCATGGGAGCGATACTCGATCAGGTTGTCGCCCGAAGC